>NZ_JBLRWX010000012.1:0-52113 GCF_047921035.1 Natronococcus sp. | reverse complement strand
CTCGAGTCGGCGCCAGCGACGACATCGCGGGCGGTCGCTCGACGTTCATGGTCGAGATGGACGAGCTCGCCACGATTCTGCGGGAGGCCGACGAGCGCTCGCTGGTCCTGTTAGACGAAGTCGGTCGGGGAACCTCGACGGCCGACGGACTGGCCATCGCGCAGGCGATCACCGAACACCTCCACGACGAGGTCGGCGCGACGACGCTGTTCGCGACCCACCACCACCCGCTGACCGAGCTGGCCGACGACCTCGAGGCCGCGTTCACGCTGCACTTCGAGGTCGAACAACAGGAGGGGGAGGTCGTCTTCCACCACGAGATCGCCCCCGGCGCGGCGACGGGATCGTATGGCGTCGAGGTCGCGACCGCCGCGGGCGTCCCCGAGTCGGTCGTCGAGCGCTCCCGGGACCTCGTCGCGGAAAACGCCGACGAGCCGGACGGAGGCCGGCCGGCCCCGCAGGCCGATCCACAGGGGCCGGGAGACGCCCACGTTCCGGCGTCGACCGACGGCGGGAGCCAGGGCCTCCCCGACGACGTCGCGGCCGAACTCCGCTCGCTCGAGCTGGCCCACCTCACGCCCGTCGAGGCGCTGACCGAACTCGATCGGTTACAACGGCTACTCGAGGAGTAGTCGAAACCGCATCAGTAGTCAAAAATACAGTTTCGTTATTCAGTCTTGGTGTTGATTCCGAGTGGGTCGAATCGTTTACGTAGAGCGTGCGAATGGAACAGGCCGGCATTGTGTCTGCGGTTTTAGCCAACCACCGCCGGGCGGGACTGAAAGGGGCTGGCCCGGTCGGCGAGCGAGACGAAGTAAGCACCGAGCGAGCGAAGCGAGGGAGGCGCACAGCGAGTCGCAGCCGTCGACCGGGTCAGGGGCTTTCGCGGTGATAACTGCAGGAGCAAACTCTCCTCACACGACCACAGGGGATCGCCACGCCCTCCCCAGCCGATTCGCTCGGTCGCGTCGCTCCCTCACTCATCCCTCGCGCAGCATCGTCGACCGCCCTCGTTCGCACTCGGCCGGTCGACAGCGCACGCCACCGCAGGAAGAATGGTCGGACCGAACTGAGACGTCGTTCCCCTATACTGAACACGAGTTTTACGGCCGACTCTGAATAAAGAAATCGTGTTACTACCTACTGGTATAGCGGAGAACGGCTGCGGTTACTTCGAACGACGGGCGACCCGCGCGAACGCGAGCGCGGCGCCGAACAGCGCGGTGTTTTTGAGGAACTGGATCTGCTCCTGCTGCTTCTCTTCGGGATCGTCCTGGTTCCAGAAGTCGTGCATTACCGGGGTCGTTCCGGCGAGGAAGCCGGCGATACCGAGCGCGGCCGCGGCCGGCAGTTTCCAGAGGACGACGCCGAGCCCGCCCAGCAGCAGGCCGACGCTCGCCGCGGGGACGGTGCGGTCGGGCTCGGGCGCACCCTTGAACTCGGCGTAGCCGATGCGCTCCTCGAGGTTACGCAGGTTGTCGATCGCGTTGAACGCGAGCACGCCCCCGAAGAGGACGCGCCCGAGTCGGAAGAGCGCGGTGTCGGTCACCGACTCGTCGTCGGTCGGCTCCGCGACCGCCTCGGTGCGCTCGAGGGGTTCGTCGTCGCTATCGCTGTGGCTCGTGAGTCGAGAGGCAACTGTCATCACCAGCGCTAGTGGATCGAGCGGGATAAGTCCGCGCTGACACCGATGTCACTGTGACTCGGTATAACTTACTTCGTGGCCGGGGTGGGAGCATCGGATGATGGCGACTCTTACCGTCACGAGTCCGGAGTTCGGCGACGGCGAACGAATCCCCGACCGGTACGGCTACGGCGAAGAAAACGTCAACCCGCCCCTCGAGATCGAGGGCGTGCCCGACGAGGCCGAGTCGCTCGCGCTGATCGTGGACGATCCCGACGCGGTCGAACCCGCCGGAAAGATCTGGGACCACTGGGTCCTCTGGAACGTCCCCCCGGAGACCGAAACGATCCCCGAGGACTGGGACGCCGCCGATTCGGCGGAGGGGACGAACGATTTCGGCGACGTCGGCTACGGCGGCCCGAGCCCGCCGGACCGGGAGCACACCTACCGATTCGCGGTCTTCGCGCTCGAGACCGGCCTCGAGCTCGGTTCCGAAACCGACGCCGACGGCCTCAGAGACGCGATGGAGGAGTACGTCCTCGCGCAGGGACGGCTCGAGGGGACCTACGCGCCGTAACTACTCGGTCGGCTCGAGCGCGACGAACTCGAGGCCGTGACGGGCCAGCAGCCGATCGGCCCGATCCGTGACGGAGGGGGCGACGAGGATCCCACGAACCGAAGCGTCAGCGTGGAGATCCCGCTCCAGGGCGTCGACGTAGCGGCGGAGCTGACTCACCGCGTCGGGGCCGACGCGTCGGCGCTTGAGTTCGACGACGACCGAACGGCCCGCCGAATCCTCGCCGTAGATGTCGACCGCGCCGGCGGGCGTGTCGCGCTCGGTCGCAAGCGGCGTGAAGCCGGCCTCGAGCAGGGTCGGCTCCTCGAGGATCCGCCGGCGGAGGTCCTCCTCGGTGCCGACGACCGAGAGCTCGGTCGGATCGGAGCCCGCAAAGGTCGAGACCTGTAACACCGCCTCGAAGCTGACGACCAACTGCTCGTCGGGCGAGGACCGCACGCTCTCGACAACGAGCGCGCCGTCCTCGCAGCGAACCGCGTGCTCGCAGCCGGGGGGCTGCCAGTTGACGGGCTGTTGGCCCTCGTCGGTATGGACCAGCGCCGCGCCGTCGGGTTTGAGCATGAGGTGGCGGTCGCCGGCCTCGAGCCGGCTCGAGGCTCGACCGTCGTAGTCGACGCTACAGCGCCCGAACACCGTGATCATCGCCTCGCGCTCGATCCCGTCGGCGATCGCCTCCCGGGCGTCCTCGAGGGCGGGCCGCTCGAGCGTCGTCGCCTGCGGGGGCCGGATGCCGGATGTCACTACCCCGTGGTAGCCGACTGACGAACAAAAGGGATCCGAACTGCGGGAGTGAGGCGATCGAAAACCCTTATTTTCGTGGGGAGACGCGTTCGAGCTACCAATGACTAGCGAGCCCAACCGCCGTCGATTCCTCCAGCTTACCGGAACGGGGACCGCTGCGGCGCTGGCCGGCTGCAGCGACCTCAACCCGTTGAGCGACGACGGCGGCGAGTACGACGACGTCCTGACCGCCGTCATCGGGCCGGACTCCGCGGAGATCGAGGAGCTCCAGGAGCAGGTCGAAAACGAGGAGTTAGACATGATGGAGGCCCAGCAGCGCCAGCAGGAACTCGTCGAGGAAGCGATCGACGACTTCGAGTCCCGGGCCGAGGAGGACGACGACCTCACGATCGAGGACGCGAGTCCCGAGTACGGGCTCTACCGGATCGACGGCGAGGCCGAGGCGATCGTCGACGAACTCAAAGGAGGGCCGATCGCGTCGCTCTCCGAGGGCGCGGCCTACGATCGGATCCTCGAGGAGCAGGAACAGCAGCCGGAGCCGGCCGATCCCGAGGAGGACATCGACGTCGAGGAGGAACCCGAGGACGACGAAGCCGAGGGGGACGAACCCGAAGGGGACGAAGCCGACGACGGTGACGAGGAAAACGGCGCGGACGACGGCGACGAGCCGACCGACGAGGATGGAGACGAAGCCGACGAGGACCTCGAAACGGACGACTGAGCGGTCCTCGAGTCCCTACCGCACGCCGAAGGGGCTCTCCCGTTCGGTCCAGTTCCAGCCCGGCAGGCGCTCCTGGAAGCCCGCGGCCAGGGCCGCCTCGCAGTCGTCGACGCCCGCGTTTTCGCTCTCGTCGCCGTGGACCTGCAGGTCGGCGTAGTGAAACGTCGCCTCGCCCAGCGTTCGCAGCGGCTGGGTGCCGGCGATCGTCGCCGCCAGCTCCCGACCGACGATCTCGTCGACGATGAAGCCGGGGTAGTCGCCCTCGACGTCGAGTTCGCGCAGGATCGCGACCATCGCGGCGACGTTGACCGCGAGGTCGCCGTCGGCGAAGACGGCGTCGACCGCTCCGCGGTAGGCGTCTTCGGTGACGGGATCGACGTCGGTCTCGAAGATCGATCCCAGGTCGTCGCGCACGTCGTTGATGATCGGGACGACGGTGTCGGCTCGTTCGATGACCCACTCGTACTCGGCGGCGACGCGCTCCGGTGTGAGATGCATACGGTCACTTCGAGCCGAACTACCCTGGTTTTTGCGAAGGCTTTTATACCACGCAAAGAATAGCCACGGGTAAGCGGGTTCTCCCTGGAATCTTCCCGCACGAACCAGGATAACCGACCTGGGTACGTCTTCGTCGGACGAACCATCACACAATGATTCGGGACACCGGACGGAACCGACCCTCCGTTGTCCGACGGTACCGTCGCTCGAGGTCGTCGGCAGTATCACTGCAGCGGCCGACGACCGGCGACCGGCGACCCGTCGACGGTCCCCGCGGTGGTGCGTTCGCTTCGGCGACTCCGGCGTCCCCCCGTCGGCGAGTTCACGCAATCGACAACTGGCGATTATGAGCACTGTAGAGCAGCAACTCGACGATTTGAAAGCAGAGATCACGAGCGAGTTACCGAACGATATCTCGGTTTCCTCGGTGAAGTACGAAGGTCCAGAGTTGGTCGTGTACACGCGCGACCCGAAGGAGTTCGCCCAGCAGGGCGACCTCATCCGGAAGCTCGCGAGCAAGCTTCGCAAGCGGATCACCGTCCGCCCGGACCCGAGCGTTCTCTCGCGGCCCAACGAGGCCCGCGAGCAGATCATGAACGTCATCCCGGAGGAGGCCGGCGTCACCGATCTGGACTTCCACGCCGACACCGGCGAGGTCGTCATCGAGGCCGAGAAACCCGGCATGGTTATCGGCCGTCACGGCTCGACGCTTCGGGACATCACCAAAAGCGTCGGCTGGACGCCCGAGGTCGTCCGTACGCCGCCGATCGAGTCCTCGACGGTCTCGAACGTTCGGAGCTTCCTCAAGCAGGAACGGGACGACCGCCGAGACATTCTCGAGCGGGTGGGCCGCCAGATCCATCGCGAGGAGATGTCCGATGACGAGTACGTCCGTATCACGACGCTGGGCTGCTGTCGCGAGGTCGGTCGCGCCTCCTTCATCCTCTCGACGCCCGAGACCCGGATCCTCGTCGACTGCGGCGACAAGCCCGGCGCCGAGGGCGAGGTGCCGTACCTCCACGCACCCGAGGCCCTGGGTGCGGGCGCCCAGACGATCGACGCGGTCGTCCTGACCCACGCCCACCTCGACCACTCCGCGCTGATCCCGCTGCTCTTCAAGTACGGCTACGACGGCCCGATCTACTGTACGGAGCCCACGCGGGACCTGATGGGACTGCTGACGCTCGACTACCTCGACGTCGCCGCCAAGGAGGGACGCACGCCGCCCTACGAGTCCGAGATGGTTCGCGAGGCGATCAAACACACCATCCCGCTCGAGTACGGCGACGTCACCGACATCGCGCCCGACGTCAAGCTCACGATGCACAACGCGGGCCACATCCTGGGATCGGCCGTCTCGCACTTCCACGTCGGCGACGGTCTCTACAACGTCGCGTTCACCGGCGACATCCACTACGACGATACGCGCCTCTTTAACGGCGCCGTCAACGACTTCCCGCGAGTCGAGACCCTGGTACTGGAGTCGACCTACGGCGGTCGCAACGACTACCAGACCGACCAGGAGGACTCCGAGCGGAAGCTCGTCGACGTCATCAACGAGGCCCACGACCGCGACGGAAAGGTGCTGATCCCCGCGTTCGCGGTCGGGCGCTCCCAGGAGATCATGCTCGTCCTCGAGGAGGCGATGCGATCGGGCAAGATCCCCGAGATGCCCGTCCACTTAGACGGGATGATCTGGGAGGCGACGGCGATCCACACGACCTACCCCGAGTATCTGCGCGACGACCTGCGGGATCGGATCTTCCACGAGGACGAGAACCCGTTCCTCGCCGAGGAGTTCAACCACATCGACGCCGGCGAGGAAGAACGACAGGACGTCGCCGACGGCGGCCCCTGTATCATCCTCTCGACCTCGGGGATGGTCACCGGCGGCCCCATCATGTCCTGGCTGAGCCACCTCGGTCCCGACCCGGACTCCTCGCTCGTGTTCGTCGGCTACCAGGCCCAGGGAACCCTCGGTCGACGCATCCAGAACGGCTGGGACGAGATTCCGACCAGCGAGGTCGGCGCGATGGGCAACGGCGGCGGCCGCGGCACCCTCTCGCTGAACATGAACGTCGAGACCGTCGACGGCTTCTCCGGCCACGCCGACCGGGCCGGCCTCGAGAACTTCGTGAAGACGATGAACCCGCGCCCCGAGAAGGTCCTCTGTGTCCACGGCGACGAACGCTCCGTGCAGGACCTCTCCTCGGCGCTGTACCACGACTACAACATGCGGACGTTCTCGCCGAAGAACCTCGAGACGTTCCGCTTCCTCTGAAAGCCCTCGGCGACCCCTGATCGGCTCGCTCGTCTCGCCCTTTTAATCCACCAGGCCCGCAACGCGGCGCGGGGATCCCCGCGCCGCGCGGTCGGCCTTCACTCCCCCGTGACTCGAGCCCGCGACTCGAACGGCGCCGCGCGCTCGAGTCGGCCACCGTCGCTGGACGGTCCGGACCGCCGTTCGGAGGACGAACCGTCGGGGGTCGTGCGACGGGGTGACAGTGGATACGTATTGCAAGGCACTCTTGGAACTCGAACCACTCCGTCAGAAACGATGGAACGCGACGACCGCGGGCGCCGTCTCGAGGATTGCGACGTCGATCGATCGACCGCGAGCGACGCCGGCGGAAGGGTGAGTCGCCCGTGATGTCGACCTGGTTCCTCTATGCCTTCCTGACCGCGGGGATCTACGCCGTGATCGCGCTGCTGTCGAAGGTCGTCAGCGGCGTCGAGATCGACGACCCGCTGACACTGGCGATCTACAACTGCATCCCCTTCTACGCCGTCTACGTCCTCGTCGGGCTCGCACTCGAGTGGCCCGCGATCCGCAATAGCCTCGCCGGGGTCGGCGGCGAGGGAGTGGCGGGCGCCGAGCCGGTCCCGATCGCGATCGCGCTGGGGTTCGGCGTCGTCTCGACGATCGCCTACGGCGTCTACTACTGGGGGCTGGTCAACGGCGACGTCTCCCGGTTCGTCCCGGCGCTATCGCTCGAGACCGTCTTCGTCCTCGTGCTGGGATTCGTGATCCTCGACGAGGCGTTCCCCTCCGGAGTCTACGCCGGGGTCGGGCTGGTCGTCTTCGGGGCGCTGTTCATCTCCTACGACCGGGCGGCCGGCTCGATCCGCGAGAGCCTGACGTTCTCGACGGTCGGCGTCGCCGTCCTCGCCGCGATCGCCTTCGCGGTGTTCAACACGGGGATGAAGGTCCTCACGGACGGCTTCGGCACCGTCGAGATCCTGTTCTGGATCAGCCTCGGCGGTCTGCTCTCGATCGCCGCGGTCGTCCCGTTTCGCAGAGAGGGGATCGAACCGAATCCCGCCGACCTGCTGGCCGGGCGCGTGCGGCTCACCAAGGGGACGAAACTGCTGCTCGTCGGCGGCCTGCTGAACGCCGTCGGGCTCTTTACGTTCATCCGGGCGCTCGAGCACGGGCCCGTCTCGCTGGCGACCGCGATCACCAAACTCGACGTGATGATGGTGTTCGTCGGCGCGCTCGCGCTGTCGAAGCTCGCGCCGGCGCTGCTCGAGGAGCAGTTCGACCCGTTCACGCTGGCCCAGAAGGCGTCGGCGTCGATGATCGTCCTCGCGGGCTCGGCGCTGATCCAGTTCAGTTACTGAGTCGGAGTCGCTATAGCAGTAGTCGACGAGGTAGTTTTGTTGCTCTCGGGTGGAGAGATGATCGGTCGATTCGTTGCGTAGGTGGGCGTATGGAACAGCCGGCGATACGTCTGCAGTGCCGACCAACCACCACTGGGTGGGACTGAAAGGGGCTGGCCCGCTCGGGGAGCGAGACGACGCAAGCACTGGACCGAACGCAGTGAGGGAAGCGCGCAGCGAGTCGCAGCCCTCGAGCGTGCCAGGGGCTTTCAGAGCGATACGGACGAGTAGCAGGTCCTGCTCACACGAACACAAGGGATTGCCACACCCTCCCCAGCCGATTCACTCGGTCGCGTTGCTCCCTCGCTCATCCCTCGCACAGCGTCGTCGACCGTCCTTACTGGCGTTCGGACGGCCGAGAGCGCGCGCCACCGCAGAAGGAACGGTTGGATCGAGCTGAGACGTCGTTCACCTATACGTGACGCGAATTTCTGAATACCGAACCCGTGCTCCCGTCAGGAGAGCTGCTTCGAGAGCCACTCGAGGTTCGTCGCGACCACCGCCAGGAGGATCCCGACGACCGAGATGACGATCAGGAACGTCGAGACGACGCTGACCATCGGATCCAGCGCCTGCCGGATCTCGGTCCAGGCGAGGACGGGGATCGTCTCGGTGCTTGGGGTCGAGAGGAACAGCGCCATCACGAACTCCTGGAGGCTGATGATAAAGGCGAGCAGCCCGCCGACGAAGATCCCGTGTTTCACGTTCGGGAGGACGACGTGGACGAACGACTGGACCGGCCCGGCGCCGAGGTCCTGGGCAGCATCGAGCTGTTGCCAGTCGAACCGGCTGAACACCGACCGCATCACGAAGTAGACCAGCGGCGTCGCCCACAGCGTGTGGGCCAGGACGATGCTCGTGTACGAGCCTCGAAGCCCGACCTCGTTGAAGTACATCAGCAGCGTAATCCCGAGGATCACCGGCGGGATCAAAAGCGGGATCAGGACCAGCGGTGCCAGCACCGTTCCCAGCGAGCCGTCGTCGATCTCCTGTCCGAACGCCCCCATCACGCCCAGCAGCGTCGCGACCAGCGCGGTGCCGACGCCGATGACGAGGCTGTTCGTAAAGGCGTCGAGCCACCGGACGCTGTCGAGGAACTCGGCGTACCACACCAGTGAGTAGCTCTCGGGCGGGAACGCGAGCCGCCCCGTTCCGGAGAACGACGTCACGACGACGACCAGCAGCGGCAACAGCATGAGCGCCAGCAGGGTCAGGTAGCCGGCGTGAAACGCCGCGGTCTCGAGCGATTCTCTACGCAAGCTCGAACTCACCTCCGATCCGGTTGAGGACGGTAAACATGATCGCGATGCTGACGAGCATCAACAGCAACATGAGCACCGAGAACGCGGCTGCGAGCGGGTAGCGCATGTCCGAGAGCATCAGCCCTTCGACCTGCATCGCGAACGTGATGTTGCCCGATAGCAGATCGGGTGCGGCGTAGGCCCCGACGCTCCAGGCGAAAGAGATCACCGCCGCGACGATGACGCCGGGCATCGCCTGCGGGACGACGACCTCGAGCACCGACCGCGGCCTGTTCGCGCCGAGGTCGCGTGCGGCCTCGACGACGTGCCAGTCCATCGTCGCCAGCACGCTGTAGATCGCCAGCACGGCGTAGGGAAGCACGATGTAGAGCTGGCCGACGACGACGCCGACGGTCCCGGGAACGAACTGGATCGGGCTCGAGATCAGGCCCAGCGAGAGCAACAGCTCGTTGAACGTCCCCGACGGCGACAGCAGCGGGTTGAACGCGTACGTTCGGATGACAAGCGTAGTCAGCAGCGGAAGCACGACCGAGAACAGCAGCAGCGACTTGACGAGCCCCGTCGACCGCCAGATCGCGTACGCGTAGAACAGCCCGACTAGGACCGAGAGTACCGTGACCACGATTCCGAGCAGGAACGAGTAGCCGACGATGCTCCAGAGGAGATCGCTCGTGAGGACGCTCGAGTAGGCCTCGAGCGTCCAGGTCCCCTCGGCGTAGACGAGGTCGCTCGACTCCTCCGCGAGGCTGATCCGCAGGAGGATAAAGAAGGGGACCACGAACACCAGCAGCTCGAAGGCGAGCAGCGGGGCCATAAGCAGCAGCGCCCGGTTCGAGTCGGACTGCCGGCCGAACGACTCCAGACACTCACCCGCAACACGTCCTCGCCGTCGCTGCCGGCGAGTTCGGCACAGCCTGCGAGCGCGGTCGCCGAGCCGACCGCCGCAGCGGACAGGAAACGGCGCCTCGAGGTCGGGCTCGCTCGAGAGTCGGTTGAAGATCCGATCGCTGACTTCGTGTCGCTGGTTTCTGCATCCCGGTGTGGGTCTGCAGCCATTGGTACCCGGATTGTAACATAAAGGCGTTATGATATGGTAATAATAGCCGATGAAAATCGCGAGGATCGGTCGCCGTATCGAGCTCTCGCCGGCGAATTGCCGCCGTTCCGGCGTCGCTAGTCGTCGGTCGATTGCCCGGAGTCGTCCTCGTCGGGCCGGTCGCCGGGCGACTCCGCCTCGGACGCGGACCCGGTCTCCGCTCGAACGCGAACGCCGACGGACAGCGGGACCGCGAGCAGGTAGCAGCCGACGACCGCGAGCGTCAGCGGCGAATGGCCGGGGGCGGCGACGGCTCCCAGTAATGCGAGTCCGGTTTCGAGCAACGCCCGGAGCGATCGGTTCGAGCGCTCCGCGAACGGCGCCTCGAGCAGCGACTCGAGGCTCGTTCGCCGACCCCCTCGAGCGGGAGCCGGGCCGAGACCAGAACGGGAACGATGACGACTCGCCCGATCCACGTCGTCACGAGGAGGGTGAGTTCGAGCGATAGCCGAATCGTCGTCGCCCCGAAAAAACCAGGAACTGGACGAGACCGCCCCGACGAGTACCATCGGGAACAGGGCGAACTCGATGGTCGGGTCGACCGGTCAGGACTCCGGCGCGTCGGCCGGATCGACGACCTCACCCGTCTCCGGGTAGACCCCGACCTGATCGCAGACGTCGGCCATCGGACAGGCGTCGGGATCCTCGAGACAGGCCGGCTTGCGGGCCGTGCAGTACTCGCGGCCGAACTGGATCGAGGCGGTGTGACCGAAGCCGCACTTCGCGGCGGGAACGTCGCGCTCGAGGACCGTCCGAACGTCCTCGTGGTCGGCGTCGGCAGGAGCGATCCCCAGTCGCCGATAGATGCGGTGGACGTGCGTGTCGACGGGGAAGACGCCGCCGCGCCCGCCCGCGAACAGCAGGACGCAGTCGGCGGTCTTCGGGCCGACGCCGTGGATCTCGAGCAGCCGGTCGCGAACGGTTTCGGGCTCTTCCTCCCGGATGAAGTCGTCGAACCCCGCGGCCGACCCGAACTCCTCGAGGATCTCCTCGGCGGCGCCGACGATCATCTTCGATTTCTGGTTGTAGAGGCCCGCAGAGCTGATCGTTTCGGCGAGTTCGGACTGCTCGGCGTCGGCGAGCGATTCCGCGAGATCCTTCTCGGGACCGCCGTATCTGTCGATCAACGCGTTGTGGGCCGGCTGGCTCGCCACGTCGCTCGTGTTCTGGCTCAGGATCGTCCGCACGAGACAGGTGAAGGCGTCCTGCCCGCCGTACGTTTTCTGCCAGTACAGTTCGCCGAGGCGGTCGACGACGCGCTCGGCGCGGGTGTCGGCGGTCGCCGGATCGAACTCCGCGGCGGCCCCGCCGCCCGTCTCGCCGCCGCTGATGTTGACCGACGGCTCCCCGTCGTCATTCATGTCCTCGCCTTCGGTCTCGAGGAGCAAAATCGCCGCGGAATCGGCAGCGCCTCGAGTCGACGACCGAAAAAGCCGGCTCCGGCCTTACTCGACCGCGATCGTTACGGTCACGTCGGCACCGTCCGCGAGCGCGTCGACGAGCTCTCGGTCGAATCCCTCAGCCGCGAACTCGGCGCCGACCAGAATCGTGCGGTCGTCCACGTAATCGCTGGTGCGACCAACCGCACTGCGCTCGTTCGTGAACTCGAGGTCGGGGTCGCCCCGCCCTTCAACCGACTCGCGGTGGCCGTCGGCCTCGATCTCGACGGTGATCGTCGCTTCGGCGTCCCGACAGGCGTCGACGAACTCGGGGTCGAAGTCCGCGGGTGCTCGGTCGGCCTCGATCGCGAGGATGCAATCGCCGGCGGGGGTGAGGTAGTCGTCGGTCGTCACCTCGAACGTGCTCGCGTGGTCGGCGCTGACGTGTTCGTGTCCTCGAGCGCGGATCACTTCCTTCATACCTCCGCGGAACCGCGCCGGGCGGAAAACGGGATCGACTCGGGCCTAGAGCAGACTCGCGCCGTCGAGCTCGCTGCGGCTGTACTCGACCTCCAGCAGCTCCAGGATCGTCGGGGCGATGTCGAAGAGGTCGGCGTCGCCGATCGAGGCGTCGGGGTCGTCGATGTACAGCGAGGTGTCGTCGAAGCTGTGCATGCCGTTTCGGGGGCCGGTCGTGAAGATCTCGGAGTCGGCCTTGAAGCCGGACTTGAGGTCGAAGCCGTCGTTCGGGATCGCGACCAGATCCGGCGCGATGTCGTCGTGGTCGCCACGGAAGGCAGCTTCCTTCTCGACGACGCGGTCGACGACCTTCTCGCCGTTGGGGCCCTCGAGCGCCTCGAGGTCGGCCTTGAGTTCGTCGCGGACGTCGTCGTACTCGTCCTCGGGAACCGAACCCCGCGGTTCGCGGCCCTCGAGGTTGAGGTAGAAGCGACCCGGAATGAAGGAGTAGGCCTTCGTCTCCGTCGCGATGTCGCCCAGCTCCTCGGGCTCGTCGTCCTCGAAGGAGAGCCATCCCTCCTCGCGGAGCCACTCGTTGAAGTGGACCTCGTAGTCGAGGCTCGTGAAGCCGTGGTCGGAGGCGACGATCAGCGTCACGTCCTCGGGCAGCGCCTCGCGAAGGCGGCCGACGTAGTCGTCGACCTTCTCGTAGAACTCGAGGAACTCCTCCTTGTACTGGCCGTCGCGCTCGTAGTCCTTGAACAGGAAGTGATTGACCCGGTCGGTCGTCATGAAGACGCCGAAAAAGAGGTCCCAGTCGTCCTCCTCGATGTAGTGTTCGAACGCCTCGAAGCGGGCGTCGATCGTCTCGTGAGCGTCCTCGATGAACGCCTCCTTTTTTTCCTCGTGACCGAGTTTCGGATTGACGTCGATGCGGTAGTCGAGCGTCTCGAGGTAGTCGCGGACGTCGTCGGGGTAGGCGGCCTTCTCGAGGTCCGGCGAGAGGAATCCCGAGACCATCCGCTGGACGTTTCGCTGGGGCGGGAACGTAACGGGGACGTTCATCACGGTCGCCTTGAGCCCCTCCTCCTGGACGCGGTCCCAGACGCGGTCGGCCTGGACCTCCCGGCCCATCGGAACGTACGTGTCGTACGTGCCGACCTCGCGGTCCTGGAAGCCGTAGACGCCCGTCTCGCCGGGGTTGACGCCCGTCGTCAACGACGGCCAGCAGGCGCTGGACTCCGGCGGGACGATACTCGAGATCTCGCTTGCGGTCCCGTCGTCCGCGATGGATGCGAAGTTCGGAAAGCGATCCTCGTGTTCGGAGAGCAAACTGTACGGCACGCCGTCGACGCCGATAAACGCGACTCGGGGGGAGTCGTCACCCCGCAACCGGTCGAACAGACCCATGGGGGCCGTAGTCCGACCGCATACAAGAAGGTTCGTTTCCGGACACTGTTTTCGAGAAGCGGTGACGCCGTTTTCACTCTCACGGACGGCTTCGCCGACCACCACGTCGTTCTCGCGGACCGACGCCGGCGGAGAGGATCCTCGAGACGCTCGCAGAAACCGGCAGGATCGCCGTGCGCTCTCGCGGCGGGCGATCGAGGTCCGGGCTACTCCGTCTCTTCGTCCGCGCTCTCGGAACGGAAGTTCGTCGGGACGACCGTCAGGTGGGCCATCCCGGTACCGGATTCGACCGATTCGGTGGTCGACGCGGACTCTCGTGGGGACGGGTTGGTTGCTGCCATGACGAACGGTAGTACGGTGGCTCACCCAATAAAATTACCCATGCTCATAACACATACGGCGGACGGGCGGCGATAACTCCGGCGAATCCCTCGGCGAAAAATCGAACGCGGGCGCGGGGTCACCGCTAGAAGTTCTCGTCGTAGAGTTCCTGGGCGTGTTCGATCGCGTCGTAGGCCGCCTGACGGTCCTCCCAGCCCTGCGTTTCGACTTCCTTGCCCTCCTCCAGGTTCTTGTAGGTCTTGAAGAACTCGTCGATCTCGTCGAGCTGTTGCTGGGGGATGTCCTCTAAGTCCTCGATGTGGTCGTACCGGGGGTCCTCGCTGGGGACGGCGATGACCTTGTCGTCCTGCTCGCCGTCGTCGTCCATCTTCATCAGGGCGACCGGACGGGCCTCGATGACGCAGCCAGGGAACGTCTGGTCCTCGACGAGGACGAGCACGTCGAATGGATCCTCGTCGTCGTAGTAGCTCTGCGGGATGAAGCCGTAGTCGGAGGGGTAGTGGACGTTCGAGTGGAGCACGCGGTCGAGGACGACGCCGGGAACGTCCTTGTCGTACTCGTACTTGTTGCGCTCGCCCTTGAGACACTCGACGACGGCGTAGATCTCTTCTGGCGGGTTCGGTCCGGTCTCTAACTCTTCCCAGAGATTAACCATGTGCCTTGAAACTCCACGGTGGATCAAAAAGTACTTTCGTAATCGCATCGGCCGCTACGGCCGACGACTGCCGACGGAGCGTCAAGTACGGGACTCGCGACGACGGTGTTCGTGCCCGTATCGACGACTGGACGCGGTCTGCGGGTTGTCCGGCAAAATAGTTGAGAAGTCTTAAATAGGCCGATGACTGTTACACAACTATGTCAGAGGCACAATCAATCAGCGGCGATCAGAGCGTCGCACGCGAACTGACCGCGTTTCAGACGAACATTCTCACCATCCTCGCCAAGGAGCCGATGTACGGCCTGGCGATCAAGCGCGAACTCGAGGAGTACTACGGCACGGAGGTCAACCACGGCCGACTCTACCCGAACCTCGACGAACTCGTCGAACTCGGGCTGGTCGAGAAGAGCGAACTCGACAAGCGAACGAACCAGTACTCGCTGACCGACGAGGGCTACGAGGCCGTCCTCGACGGCGTCCAGTGGTCGCTCTCGAAGATCGTCACGGACGACGACCGCGCCGACGAGATCCGCCAGCTCGTCGACGAGAGCTACTAAACAGCAACCAGGGTGTCAGAACCTTCGTTCGCGTTCGATCGCACGCGGCTGTGATCGGCGCCGAACCGTTTCGTTTTATTCGACCGTTGACGAGATCCGTAGCTCCGGGTGTGGCTCGTCGGCCGCCTCGAAGACGAGATCGATCGACTCCTCGACCACGTCTCGTTGCTTTTCGGAGGGCCAGGCGTTCCGAACGAAGTACCCCGTCAGGAACTCCTCGAGTTCGGACGGCGTCGCCGATTCGATCGGCTTCGCGTAGTGGTTCCCGAAGAAGTCCGCGAGCGCGACCGCGTTATCGCCGTGGACGTCGCCGTGGGCTGCCCTGACCTCGGCGACCAGCTCGCGGTTTCGCTCGTCGACCGCCCCCCAGTCGTCGGGATCCTCGGTGCCCTCGAGCTGAATCTCGATCGCCCGGTCGATGTCCTCGATGCGATCGGTCCTGATGACGCCGTCAGCGTGCCACTCCTCGGGGTGGAGCACGAGGGTCGCATCCTCCTCGTCCCGGACACGGGCGGTAAACTCGTGTTCGGCGAGCAGGTCGTCGCGTCGCTCGAGCCGGGCCGCCCGCTCGTTCTCGTCGGTCGCGGTGCGGGCCAGCCGCGTCAGTCGTTCGGCCTCGTCGATCACGTTGTCGGGTAGTTCCCCGGACGTTCCGTCCTCGTCGGCGTCCCCCTCGTTCGCGAGGTCGCTCATACCCCTCGTTCGCGCTCGAGGGTTTTTCCCTTGCCGCTTCACGCTCGATCCAGCGCCTCGTTGGCCAGCCCGTCCGCGCGGTCGTTGACCTCCCGGGGAACGTACTCGAGGCTCCAGTCGTCGAACGAGGAGAGGAGTTCGAGGGCCCGAACTCGCCGTTCGCGCAGTTCGGGGTCGTTCGTGTCGTACTCCCCCCGAACCTGCTTGACGATCAGTTCGGAGTCGCCCCGGGCGTGGACCTCACCGTAGCCGTACTCCTCGGCCGCCTCCAGCGCCGTGATCAGCGCGGTGTACTCGGCCTGGTTGTTCGTCACCCGACCGATCCGTTCGTTCCCCTCGGCGACGATCCCCTCGCTCGTGACGATCACCCAGCCGATCGCCGCCGGACCTGGGTTGCCGCGGCTGGCGCCGTCGAAGTAGACGTGGGCTCGGCCTCCGCCCTCGCGAAGCAGCGCCTCGAGTTTGCGGGGCGTCTCGCCCTGGATCACCACCTTGTCGTCGTAGGCGACGGCCGTCGCTCCTTCGCGGCTCGCCCGCCAGCGCTCGTGTTCGGTGTTTCCCGATTCGACGGAGACCCCCGCCTCCTCGAGACGCTCGCGGGCGGCGTCGACGTCGCACTCGATAACCGGCATTCGTGTCCGTGCTCGAAGAGAGCCGGATAAAGGTTTTCCGGTTTCAAATCGTAAACCATCCTCCTGAACGCCTGAAGGTACTGTTTTCGGCAGATACTGTGAATATGTCGGGAACGGGACCCCAGAACTTATATATCATAGTAGTACTACTATAAAAGCGCGATGACACGGTCCACCCGCCAGCGGGAGCGAATGCGTGAAACGGACGAATCCGAGGAGCAGGAGGGGGTACGTGCCTGTCCCGAGTGCGAATCGGATAATCTCGTGAAAGACTCCGATCGGGGTGAGCTCATCTGCGAAGACTGTGGGCTCGTCGTCGAGGAGGAGAAGATCGACCCTGGTCCGGAGTGGCGGGCGTTCAATCACCAGGAACGACAGGAGAAGTCTCGCGTCGGTGCCCCGACGACACAGACGATGCACGACAAGGGGCTGACGACGACGATCGACTGGAAGGACAAGGACGCCTACGGTCGCTCGATCTCCTCGAAGAAGCGCAGTCAGATGCACCGCCTGCGCAAGTGGCAGGAACGCATCCGAACCAAGGACGCTGGCGAGCGTAACCTGCAGTTCGCGCTCTCCGAAATCGATCGGATGGCTTCGGCGCTGGGCGTGCCGCGGTCGGTCCGCGAGGTGGCGTCGGTGATCTACCGACGCGCGCTCAAGGAGGACCTCATCCGCGGCCGATCGATCGAAGGCGTCGCCACCTCGGCGCTGTACGCCGCCTGTCGAAAGGAGGGCATCCCGCGAAGCTTAGAGGAGATCTCGGAAGTTTCACGCGTCGAACGAAAGGAGATCGGTCGCACGTATCGGTACATCTCGCAGGAACTCGGCCTCGAGATGCGCCCCGTCGACCCGAAAAAGTACGTTCCCCGCTTCTGTTCCGAACTCGAACTCTCGGAGGAGGTCCAGACCAAGGCCAACGAGATCATCGAGAAGACGGCCGAGGAAGGACTGCTCTCGGGCAAGTCCCCGACCGGGTACGCCGCCGCCGCGATCTACGCCGCCTCGCTGCTGTGCAACGAGAAGAAGACCCAGCGCGAGGTCGCCGACGTCGCCCAGGTGACGGAAGTCACCATTCGGAACCGCTACCAGGAACAGATCGAAGCGATGGGAATCCACGGCTAACCCCGAACTCCGTCACCGCTTTTTTCGAGCGTCCCCCTCTCGAGGCGAGAGACCGCCGTCGTCCGAAGGTGTCACCGATCGACGGCTGCTCCCGCAGCTCGCCGCCGTAACGTACCGGAGGCCGCTCGAGGTCGAACCACCGAATCGGTGACCTACTCCTCGTCTTCGGCCGGATCTTCCTCGTCTTCGGTCGGGTCGTCTTCTTCATCGTCCATCGGATCCTCCTCGTCTTCCTCCTCTTCATCGGCCGGGTCTTCCTCGTCTTCGGCCGGATCATCTTCCTCCTCATCGGCCGGGTCCTCCTCCTCATCGGCCGGGTCCTCCTCGTCTTCGGCCGGATCGTCTTCTTCTTCGTCCATCGGATCTTCCTCGTCCTCGGTCGGATCGTCTTCCTCGTCCATCGGATCCTCCTCTTCATCGGCCGGCTCCTCCTCGGGGTCGTCCTCCGGATCGTCGTTACATCCTGCGATCGCGATAGCGCTAACTGCACCGCTCAGTGCAATCAGACGCCGGCGTGTGAGATGATCGTTCATGGTGGGTCGCTCCGAATCGGGTCTGAGAAGGCCACCGCAAAAAGAATGCGCTGCCTATTCTTGCTTCGCCGGCGACAAACTACAGTTATGTCAAACCCGTTCTCGAGCGAGAACAGTCACCTGGCTCGAGCGGAGCGTTCAGCGACCGTCGATCCCCTCGGCACCGACGGTACCGAGAGATCGAGCGATGACGTCGGGTCCGCTGCGCGGTGGAAAACCGCAGTTACCGAGTCGAACGACCGAAACGGGAGTCGGAGCACGATCGTTACTCGTCCTTCCCGACGCTGATGACCTGCAACAGCGAGTAGACGGGAACGCCCTCGATCTCCTCGACGCCCTGCTTGTCCGCGAGGACGACGCAGGCGAGCGGCTCGCCGCCCTCCGACCGGATCGCCGTGATCGTCTCCCGCATCGTCGTCCCGCTGGTGATGGTGTCGTCGACGACGTAACACTCGCGGTCGCGGATCCCGGCGAAGTTTCGCGAGAACGTGCCGCCGAGTTCGTCGATGTCGCCCTCTTCCCACTGGTGTTTCGCGGGCGTGTACGTCGAGAGATCCGTCTCGAGTTCGCTGGCAATGAGCGTCGCGATGGGACCGCCGGCCTTCTCGATACCGACGGTCAGATCGACGTCCTCGCCGTGTTTGGCGAGCAGGTCGGCCATCGCCGCCGCGATCGATCCCATTCGCTTGCTGTCCCGGCCGATCGCCGACCAGTCGACGTGGATGTCCTGTGGACCGCCGTTCCCCGCGGACTGCTGGGTCGACTGGTTGGAGGGCTCGGCCGTCGCGCCGCTTCGCTCGACCAGCCAGCTCGCGGTCTCCCGGGAGACGTTCAGCTCGTCCGCGATCTCGCCCTTCGAGAGCCCCTGGCCCGCGAGTTCGGCGGCACTCTCGATAAGGTCGTCAACGTTTTTCATGGCTCGAGGTTCGCACGCCGTTTTTATAGTCGTGTCGCAGCCGACGAACGTCGCCTCGACTCCCTGGAACGACTCTCAGTAGTGACAAGGATTATCACCCACCTCTCCGGTATCACGGGTATGGAACGGTACGATCTCGTCTACCAGCTCTACGACGAGTACGACACGGAAACGTTACGGGAGTACCAGGAGTTCGTCGACGTCTTCCCGGCCGTCGACTCGCGGGTCGCCCTCGAGCACTGGCAGGAGGCGAACGAGGAACTCGAGGGCCGCAAGGACGAGATCCGGTCGGCGTTCGCCGCCGGAGAGACGTTCGCCGAGATCGCAGCCCGGGCGACCCGCGACCAGGCGTTTACCGCGCTCGACCTCGAGGCCAAGTACGACCGCGGGGTGAACGTACTCGTGCTCGACGTCGACGAGACGCTGCGGTCGGCCGGCAGCACCGACAACGAAATCCCCCGTGACACCTTGCACGTCCTGACGGAGTTCCACGAGGCCGGCGTGCCGATCGTGATCTGTACGGGCCAGACCCTGGAGAACGTCAAGGGGTTTGCCATCCAGGGGCTGGGCAGCGAGATCGTCCACTCCGGGGAGCTGTCGATCGTCTACGAGGCGGGAACCGGCGTGTTCACGCCGGGCCACGGCGCCGAAACGAAACAGCTGCTGTACGAGGAACTCGACGTGGAGATCCGCGAGGTGTTCGACGACCTGCGGGCTCGCGTCCTGCCGGAGGCCCCCGACGCGCTCAGGCGGGGCTGTCACCTGCAGGGCAACGAGTTCAACGTCACGATGAAGCCCAACTACGAGACCGGGTCGGCCGACGCCCGCGAGATCATCGACGACGCGCTCGTCTACCTGATCGACCTGCTCGCAGACGCCGTCGCCGAGGCGATCGGGTTCGACGGCGAGGCGATCCGCGATCGGACCCGTGCGTTCTACGCCGACCAGGACCCCGAGATCAGGACCGTCCTCGAGGAGGAGGGCGCCTACCCCGACCGGGACGAGAATGCGATCCCCGACGAACTCGAGGACGTCCTCGAGCGGATCGACGTCGCCTACTACGAGGCCGACGCCGCCGAGATCGGCAGCCTCGAGCTGAACAAGGTCGTCGGCGTCGAGCGCGCGCTCGAGGTGCTCGGGGTCGACGACCCGTTCGCGCTGGTGATGGGCGACTCCAAGAGCGATCGCCGCGTCATGGAGTGGGTCGCGGAGAACGACGCCGGGATCGCGGCCGCGCCGGAACACGCCTCCCAGGACACCCTCGAGCACGTCCTCGGGACCGACGAACTCGTCTTCGACCGCGGAAAGAGCGTGGACGTCCTCCAGACGGCGTACGCACTCAACCGGCTCGCGAGGCTCGGGTAGCCGGCCGGGATCACACTTGAACTGCCGGAATAGGTAGGCCGTCTCATCAATCCCGTCGGCGCTGTCCCTTCCGCAAGCGCGGTTCGAGCGCGGGTGGCACTGACACGCAGTATCCGTGCGATCGAGCCAGGTGATCAGCTATGAACGGACTCGACTGCCAGTACGGCTCCGGTCTCGGAATCGACGGGCGACCGGACTGGAACGCGAACGGCGGGAGGGATCGATCATGACGACGATCGCGGAGCTCGCCGTCCCCACCGACGAGTTCGCACTCGAGCCGACGATCCGGTCGCTGTCGGCGTTCGAGCTCCGGGTCGAGAGCGTCGTCGTCGACGACTCGATCCGAACCGCGCCGCTGATCTGGTTCGCGGGCCCCGACGTCGCCGCGGTCGAGGACGCGCTCGCGGACGATCCCACCGTCGAATCGTTCCGCCGACTGCTCCGGCGTCCGGAGGCCGACGAGTGGCTGTTCCGGATCCGGTACGCCGACGAGGCCACGCCGGTCTGCAGCGCGGTCTACGCGAACGACGGGACGGTTCTCGACGCCGAGGTCGCGAACGGACGCTGGGCGGTCACGCTGTTGTTCTCCCGCAGGGAGGGCGTCTCGGATGCGGTCGACGACTTCGAGGAACACGACGCCAGAATCGACGTCAGACGCATGGGCGAGGCCGGGAAGAACGAGAGCCTCGAGATGACGACGACCCTGACCGACCCCCAGCGGGAGGCGATCGCCGAGGCCTACCGGCAGGGGTACTACGACGTCCCCCGGGAGATCTCCCTCGAGGAGCTTGCGGGCGAGCTCGAGATCTCTCACCAGGCGCTGTCCGAACGGCTCCGCCGGGCGAACCGCGTCCTCGCGAGCGAGCAGCTCGACGCGTCGGCCGGCGGACTCGGCGAGGGGTAACGCTCGAGTGGTGGCCATTTTTGCCACCGGGCTCGAATAGGGGCGTATGGAGCTCACCGACGAGCAGGCGGCGGTTCGCGACGTCGTCCGCGAGTTCGCCCGCGAGGAGATCAGACCGACGGCGCTCGAGGCCGATCGGAACCAGGAGTTTCCCGAGGACGTCTGGGACGGCCTCGCCGAACTCGACCTGACGAGCCTCACCGTGCCCGAGGCGTACGGCGGCTACGACGCCGACCCCGTGACGGCCGCCGTCGTCAACGAGGAGGTCGCCTACGGCGCGCTCGCGGTCGCGACGGCGCTGTCGGTCCACTCGCTGGCGACCTCCTGTATCGCCGAGTTCGGTAGCGAGGATCTCAAGGAACGCTGGCTCCCCGATATGGCCGACGGCCGGCCCGTCGGCGCGTTCGCGCTCTCGGAGCCCCACGCCGGTTCGAACCCCGCCGAGATGTCCACCGAGGCCCGCAAGGAGGGCGACCAGTACGTCATCAACGGCGAGAAGCAGTGGATCACGAACGGGAACCGGGCGGGCGTCTACGTGCTCTTCGCGAAGACCGACCGGGACGATCCCTCGACAGTGACCCAGTTCCTCGTGCCGGGGGACGTCGACGGGCTCTCGGTCGGCGAGAAGGAGGACAAGCTCGGACTCCGTGCCAGCGACACGACGAGTCTCACCTTCGACGACGTTCGGATCCCCGCCGAGAACCGCCTGACCGAGGAGGGGCGTGGCCTCTCGGCCGCCTTCCACATCCTCACGGGCGGGCGAATCGCCATCGCGGCACAGTCGGTCGGTCTCGCCCAGTGTGCGATGGACGAAGCGCTCGAGTACGCCGGGGAACGCGAGCAGTTCGAGCAACCGATCGGTGACTTCCAGTCGATTCGCCACAAGCTCGCCGAGATGGCGACCCGAATCGAGGCGAGCCGGCTGCTGACCCGCGAAGCCGCCCGCGAGCGCGCGTCGGGCGACGCCGGACTGACCGCGAGCATGGCGAAGTACTTCGCCAGCGACACCGCGATGTTCGTCACCAACGAGGCCGTCCAGATCCACGGCGGCTACGGCTACGTCACCGAGGGCGAGGTCGAACGCCTCTACCGGGACGCCAAGATCACCGAGATCTACGAGGGGACCACCGAGATCCAGAAGAAGGTGATCGCGCGCCACCTGCTCGAGTAGCGGACCGAAGTCGCTATTCTGCTTCCGTCCGTACCACCGGTCGTGACCGAATACGACGCCGTCGTCTACGACCTGGACGGAACCCTCGTCGACCTCGAGGTCGACTGGAACGCCGTCGCGATCGACGTCATCGCGGTGTACGCCCGAGCCGCGACCGAGCCGCCCAGCGAGAACCTCTGGGAGCTGCTCGAGGCCGCGAGCAACTTCGAGATTGCGCCGGCCGTCGAGGAGACGATCGCCGACCACGAACGGGAGGGTGCGCGGCTGTCGCGTCGCCTGGCCCGTGCCGACGAGGCGCTCGGCCGGACGATTCCGGTGGGCGTTTGCTCGCTCAACTGCGAGGCCGCCTGCCGGATCGCACTCGAGGTACACGACCTCGAGGCCGTCGTCGACGCGGTGGTCGGTCGAGACACCGTCGAAACCCGAAAGCCCGATCCCGAACCGCTGCTCGAGACCGTCCGCGGGCTCGGCGCGGAGCCGGCGAACACACTGTTCGTCGGCGACACCGACCGCGACGAGCGAACTGCGCGGCGCGCAGGCGTCGACTTCGAGTACGTCGAGGGCGGCGAGTATAGTAGCAACTGAAACGATTCACACACCGATCTCGATGCGGTCCGGCGATCGGGTACGTATTGACTTTCAGTTGCTACTATAGGCTACTCCTGCGTGCGCTTCGCGTACGCGAACACCGACAGCGCCACGAGCAGCCAGACGACCGCCCCCACGCGGATCGCGAACTCGGCTCGAGCGCCCCAGGTCGGGAGGTCGACGCCGGTCGACAGCAGGGCGACGACCGGCGCGCCGACGAGGATCGTGACGACGAACGTCGTCTGCATCACCCACCCGTAGTCGACGCCGTCGGGCGAGGTCGTTTCGACGCGTTCTGGCACGTTCGAAGGTGCTCACCGGGCCCTCTTAAGGATCGCGGGTGGCGGATCGTCGGCGCGGAACGATGGCGTTTACTCGCGGGGGCCGAACCCATACGTATGCCTACCGTACGGGAGCTGCAGTCGATGGCCGGGACCGAACCGATCACGATGCTGACGGCCTACGACGCGCCGACGGCCGAGATCGTCGACGAGGCCGACGTCGACGTGATCCTGGTCGGCGACAGCGTCGGCAACACCTCGCTCGGGTACGAGACGACGCTACCGGTGACCGTCGACGATATCGCCAGCCGCGTCGGCGCAATCTCCCGGGCGACCGACGAGGCGCTGGTCGTCGCCGACATGCCGTTTCTCTCCTTCGGCGTCGACGAAGCGGACAGCCTCGAGAACGCCGGCCGGATGCTCAAGGAGGAGGGCGCGGCCGCCGTGAAGCTCGAGTCCGGACCACACACCGTCGACCTAACCGAGACGATGGTCCAGCTCGGCATCCCCGTAATGGCCCACCTCGGCCTGACGCCCCAGCGCGTCAACCAGTACGGCGGCTACCCCCGCCAGGGAACCGATCAGGAGGCCGCCGAGCGCATGCTCGAGCTGGCCCTCGCCCACGAGGAGGCCGGCGCGTTCTCGCTCGTCCTGGAACACGTCCCGTCGAACCTCGCCGCCGAGATCACCGAGGCGCTCGAGATCCCGACGATCGGGATCGGTGCCGGCCCCGACTGCGACGGCCAGGTGCTGGTCGTCGACGACGCCGTCGGCCTCAGCGACTGGTCGCCCTCCTTTGCGAAGCAGTTCGGCAACGTCCGCGAGGAGATGAGCTCGGCCGTCGAGGGCTACGTCGAGGCCGTCGAGTCCGGCGAGTTCCCGGCCGAGGAGCACAGCCACGAGGAGCGGGATCTCGAGGACCTGTACTGATACGGTTTGCTGTACCGATTTACCGGTGGGACCGCAGGACGGATCGCGGCTCCACCGGAAATGACTTACAGCAGACAGTATGAGCCTCGAGAGGGGCTACTCCTCGAGCCGGTCCGCGAACGCCGCGACGGCCTCGTTGAACGCCGCCGGCTGCTCGAGCATCGCCAGGTGGGCCGCGCCCTCGATCTCGACGAGGTCGCCCTCGCCGATCTCGTCGACGAGGTACTCGTGGTACTTCGGGGGCGTCAGCTGGTCGTGCTCGCCGTAGACCGCGAGCGCGGGGACGTCGATTCGGCGAACGTCGTCGCGGACGTCGAAGCGGTGGCAGGTTCGGAAGTCCCGGCGCACGGTCGCCTGCCCGCACTCGCGCATCCGTTCGATCGACTCGTCGCGTAGTTCGGGGTCGGGATCGTGAAAGAGCCGATCCGACCCGTGGAGGAACTCGAGGGCCCGGTCGAAGTCGGTGTCGAGCCACTCGAGCAGGTCCTGGAGCACGCCCAGTTTGGCACCCGTCCCCGCCAGCACGACTCCGTCGACGTCGAGGTCGCGCTCGAGCAGGAGGTGCAAGACGACGGCCCCGCCCAGGGAGCTACCCGCCAGAACCCTCGCGTCGGTTTCCTCGAGGACGGCCGCAACGTCGTCGGCGTACGCCGACAGCGCCGTGTACCCTGCGCTGGCGTCGACGTCGTCGGAGTCGCCGTGTCCGCTGAGGTCGACGGCGACGACCGGGTACCGATCGGCGAGTCGGTGCTGTGCCTTCCAGGCCGCTCGCGATCCGCCGCTACCGTGGACGAAACAGATCGTCGGCCCCGTTCCCCCTCGATCGGCGACCTCGTAGGCCGTCTCCCGGCCGTGGTGTCGAACCGTTTCCATACTTCTCCGGACGCGGGGAACCGATATAAAGGCTCGAGCCGGCATCGACACAACCGGCAGGAACGGACGGATCCGATAGGAACCTGGGTTCGGAGTTCGTACGTTGAACTGCGAACAAGCCTCTTCTACGGTACCTCGGTCCCGTACCGCGGTTCGTCGGAGGAAGGTTTATATATTAGTAACACTTACCCGTAGTTAGTATCAAAATGACACTCGATCAATTCACCCGTGGAGACGAGCGGATCACTCGTCGCTACGAGTACGAGGACGGATCGGTGCTGGCCGTCGACTTCGGCACGGCGACCACCGACGCCGACGTGGACGTCGTCGACGGGACGGTCATCGTCGTCGACGACGACGACCAGTACGAACTCGAGTTGCCCGACGGTGCAGCTGACGCGCACACGTTTATCAGAAACGGCGTGCTCACTGTCGAACTGGAGGGCAACCAATGAAACTCACCGTCAAACCCCTGAAACAGAAGGACGCGGGCCGCGGACTCGCCGCGATCGACCGCGTCTCGATGCGCGAGCTCGACCTCGAGAACGGCGACTACATCGTCATCGAGGGCAAGGGCGACAGCCAGGCCGTCGCGCGCGTCTGGCCCGGCTACCCCGAGGACGAGGGCCGGGGCATCGTTCGCATCGACGGCCGCCTGCGCCAGGAGGCCGACGTCGGGATCGACGACAACGTGGGCGTCGAGCCCGCCGACGTCAAGCCCGCAAACTCGGTCACGGTCGCGCTCCCCCAGAACCTGCGCATCCGCGGCGACATCGGCCCGCTCGTGCGCGACAAGCTGTCCGGCCAGGCCGTCACCGAGGGGCAGACGGTGCCGTTCTCGCTGTCGTTCGGCCCGATGGCCAGCTCCGGCCAGTCGGTGCCGCTGAAGATCGCCAGCGCCGACCCCTCCGGCACGGTCGTCATCACCGACTCGACGAACATCGAGATCTCCGAGACGCCGGCCGAGCAGGTCAGCTCCGAGGCGGGCGAATCGCCCGAGGGCGTGCCCAACGTTACCTACGAGGACATCGGCGGTCTCGACGACGAACTCGACCAGGTCCGGGAGATGATCGAGCTGCCGATGCGCCATCCCGAGCTGTTCCAGCAGCTGGGCATCGAGCCGCCCAAGGGCGTGCTCCTGCACGGCCCGCCGGGCACCGGGAAGACGCTGATGGCCAAAGCCGTCGCCAACGAGATCGACGCCCACTTCGAGACGATCTCCGGCCCGGAGATCATGTCGAAGTACTACGGCGAATCGGAGGAGCAGCTCCGCGAGGTGTTCGAGGAGGCGGAGGAGAACGCCCCCGCGATCATCTTCATCGACGAACTCGACTCGATCGCCGCCAAGCGCGAGGAGGCCGGCGGCGACGTCGAACGCCGGGTCGTCGCCCAGCTGTTGAGCCTGATGGACGGCCTCGAGGAGCGGGGCCGGGTCACCGTCATCGCCGCGACCAACCGCGTCGACGCGATCGACCCCGCACTGCGCCGTGGCGGCCGCTTCGACCGCGAGATCGAGATCGGCGTCCCCGACAAGGGCGGCCGCAAGGAGATCCTGCAGGTCCACACCCGCGGGATGCCCCTCGCCGACGACATCGACCTCGACCACTACGCCGAAAACACCCACGGCTTCGTCGGCGCCGACCTCGAGTCGCTGGCCCGCGAGGGCGCGATGAACGCCCTGCGCCGGATCCGCCCCGACCTCGACCTGGAGTCCGAGGAGATCGACGCCGAGATCCTCGAGTCCCTCGAGGTGACCGAGGCCGACGTCAAGGAGGCGATGAAGGGGATCCAGCCCTCGGCGCTCCGCGAGGTGTTCGTCGAGGTTCCCGACATCACGTGGGACGAGGTCGGCGGGCTCGGCGACACCAAAGAGCGGCTTCGCGAGACGATCCAGTGGCCGCTGGACTACCCCGAGGTGTTCGAGCAGATGGACATGCAGGCCGCCAAGGGCGTCCTCATGTACGGCCCGCCCGGCACCGGGAAGACGCTGCTCGCCAAAGCCGTCGCGAACGAGTCCCAGTCGAACTTCATCTCGATCAAGGGACCCGAACTCCTGAACAAGTACGTCGGCGAGTCCGAGAAGGGCGTCCGCGAGGTCTTCGAGAAGGCCCGCTCGAACGCCCCGACCGTGATCTTCTTCGACGAGATCGACTCGATCGCGGGCGAACGCGGGCAGCGACAGGGTGACTCCGGCGTCGGCGAGCGCGTCGTCTCCCAACTGCTGACCGAACTCGACGGCCTCGAGGAGCTCGAGGACGTCGTCGTCATCGCGACGACCAACCGGCCCGATCTGATCGACTCGGCGCTGCTCCGTCCGGGACGGCTGGACCGACACGTCCACGTGCCGGTTCCCGACGAGGAGGGCCGCAGGAAGATCTTCGAGGTCCACACCCGCGACAAGCCCCTGGCCGACGCGGTCGACCTCGACTGGCTCGCCGCCGAAACGGAGGGCTACGTCGGCGCCGACATCGAGGCCGTCACCCGCGAGGCCTCGATGGCCGCCAGCCGCGAGTTCATCAACTCGGTCGACCCCGACGATATGCCGGACACGATCGAGAACGTCCGCATCAGCAAGGAACACTTCGAGCAGGCTCTCGAGGAGGTCCAGCCGAGCGTGACCCCCGAGACGCGCGAGCGCTACGAGGAGATCGAACAGCAGTTCCAGGCCGCCGAACCCGAGGGCGAAGAACAGCTCGGACGCACCTTCCAGTAGTCCGGAACGGCGCCCGCAGCCGACCCGCGCCGCGGTCGTTCGAGGCCGATTTTTCGAGGTGCTACAGGACGAACACGGCGACGAAGACGACGATACCGAAAACCGCCGTGAGCCCCAGCCAGACCGCGACGACGAGTGCGGCCTGTCGGCCAGTGAGCGACTCTCCCTCGAGCACCTCGGCTACTCGTCGAAGGTTCATACGCAGCCGTCTCGCGCCTCGGAAAAATCGGTTGGGCCGGAATCGTCAGCCCGATCAACCCAGTCTCGAGGTGACCGTCCCGCAGGCTGTCACCCGCTCCTCGTCGTCGAGGACCTACTTCTCCGGCGCGACCTGTCGGTCGGCCAGCGACTCGAGCACGTCCTCGGCGTGGCCGTCGACCGAGACGTCCTCGTAGACCGCCTCGATCGTTCCGTCGGGGCCGATAACGTACGTGTTCCGGAAGACGCCGTCGAAGGTGTTGCCGAACATCCGCTTCTCGCCGTAGGACTCGTACAGCGTCGCGACCTCGCCCTCGGGATCGGAGAGCAGGTCGAAGCCGAGCGATTCCTCCTCGGCGAACGCCTCGAGGTCCGCAACCGAGTCGTCGCTGATCCCGACGATTTCGACGCCGCGGTCCTCGAACTCCTCGCGAGCCGCCTCGAACTCCCGGGCCTCGGTCGTGCAGCCGTCGGTACCGGCGCGTGGATAGAAGTAGACGACGACTCGGTCGTCGAAATCCGAGCGGCGAACCGTCTCGCCGTGTTGATTGTGCAGTTCGAACTCGGGTGCGTTGTCGCCGGTTTCGAGCATACCCGATCTTCGAGGGAGTCGTCGTATGCCTTCCGGTTGCGTCGGACGGGTCCGGTCCGTCAGTCCAGCCGTTCGGCCGCGTCGCGCTCGAGCAGGGGCGAGGCGTTCTGTTCGGGCAGCGTGACGACGTCGTCCGAAGCGAGCGTGTACTCGCGGTCGTCGACGCCGAGGATCGAGCCGACGTCGCGCGTCATCCGAACGGTGACGCGATCGACGTCGTCCTCGAGTGCGGTCTCAGTGGGGGGTTCCGGGTCGCCGGACGTCTCGTCCTCGAGGTCGGGATTGACGGACTCGCCGGGGACCGAGTCGCTCGGATCCGGTTCGTTCGGACCGTCCTCGGGAGCGTCGACCGGCGACGTCGGCTCCCCGTCGGGCCGCGGGGCCTCCTCGCTTGCGTCGTCGGTCGCCGGGCCGGCACCGCCCATAACGTCGGCGGCGGTAACCTCGCCCTCGCTTTCGCCCGTCTCTCGGGAGGCACCGTCGGGCTCGAGGCTCGTCGGATCGATATCCGGGCCGTCCTCGGCGGTCGGATCCGGCTCCATCGGCGGCGCCGGTGGCGCGTCGTCGCCGCCTTCCGCGTCGGATTCGGAAGGCGCTCTCGAGACGTCACCCGCCGAGTCGGTCGTCGCGGGTTCGGACTCCGACGGCGGCCCGGATTCGGCTCCGGCCGCTGGCCCCGACTCGAGGTCGGGATCGGCGTCGACGCCCTCGAGGACGTCGAGCACGCGGCTCTTGTTCGAATCGATGCGGTCGACGAGGTCGTCGAAGAGGTCGGCCTCCTCCGCGGTGAGGCCGTCGTCGTTGGCCGCCATCCCGGCCGCGGCGAGGCTGGCCTGCTTGACGAGCTTGCCCATTCGTCGCTCGTAGATCGCCTCGACGACGTCCTTGGCGGTCTCGATCTCGTCGGTGAGCCGGCTCACCTCGGGTGAAGAGAAGGGGTCGTCGGCCCGCTCGGCCGCCCGATCGCGTTCGGCCTCGAGGTCGGCGATGTACTCGCCGACCTCCTGGTAGAACGAGGGGCGCAGGTTCTGGAGGCTGTCCTTCTGGCGCTCCTTGCTCTGGACGGATCGTAGCTCGTCGAGATTCATTCTTTCTCCTTCTCGGCGCGGCCGCGGGCCATGAGGAACACGGCGACGTACTCCGGAAGTGACTGGTCACCCTCCGGAACCGTAAAACTATCTCCTCCCAGCTCGACCTCGCCGCCGTCGGTGACGTCGACCCGGATCTCGTGGCCCGTAAACGTCTCCGGGACGGCGTCGACCAGCGGGTCGAAGGCGTCGATCTCGTCGCGTCCGAGTCGGACCGTCTCGAGCCCGCTGCCGCCGTGGAGACTGCCCGGCAGGCGGATGAGTCGGTTCGTGTCGGTCGTCACGGGTTCGTCGATCGGGGCGTTGTCGGCCTCGACCGCCCGCTTCGCGAACCGCTCGGCCAGTTGGGAGATGGCGGTGTGGACGGTGACGTTGCCCGCTTCCAGTTGTTCGCGGTTGTTCCGGGCGGCGTTCAAGGTCGCCGTCGCCTTCCCCTCGCCGATCCCGTCGAACGCCTGCAGTCGCTCGAGGGCCGCGTCCTCCTCGAGGGCGAGCAGCTCGTCGACGAAGGCCATGAACCGGTCGTGGGTTCGGGCGCCCCAGCCGCCCTCGGTTCGCAGGGTGCGACGCTCGGTGGGGGTCTTGCGACCCAGGCCGGCGACGGTCTCGGTCTCGATCAGCTCCTCGAACTCCAGGCCGATCCCGCGGACGTAGTCGACGACCTCGCGGCGGTGTTCCCGGTCGAGGTGCAGAATCGACTCGTCGCGGACGTGGACGTGGTACCCCCGCCCGCCCGAGAAGACGATCTCGAGGTCCTCGAAGGCGAAGTCGTCCTCGAGGAAGTCAAGCAGGCGGAGCAGGGCGTCCTTGCACGTCGCGAGCATCTCGGCGTAGGAGTCCTCGCCCAGCGTCACGTTCGGCAGGTGGTCGGCGTCGAGGTCGAAGACGAGATCCGCGGACTGCCACTCCTTCTCGTGCATCGAACTCGCACCGGGGTCGCGAAACCGCCCCGCCGAGAAGTAGACGTGGCGGGGTCGCTTGCGGACGAGGAACTCCTCGAGGTCGCCGAGTTCGAGCAGCGAACGGTGGCGGACCATCGTCGTGTCGGGTCCTTCGGTCCAGGGGATGTACCCCCACTCGCGCTCGTTGGCCGCGGGCGGCAGCGTCAGCTCCGTGCGGCGGTAGTGATCGCGGAATCGACCCCGAAGGTAGGCCCTCGTTCGCTCCTCCATACGACTCGAGTAGTCGTGAGTGGGACCGTATAACCCTGCCGAATGGTCGACTCTACGGGACCGGTTCTCGAGGATTTCGCGACGACCGACCGACGGCCGTTCACCGCGATTCGACGGTCACGTACCGCTCTCCGCGGAGGATCGCCGCGACGCGGCTGTGCCAGTCCTCGGCGAACGCCTCGCGTTCGGCGTCGGTCGCGGTGTCGTCGATCAGCTTCGGCAGGTCGGCGGTCGCGGGGCCACCGGCCGGGACGTCCTCGACGTGGTAGGTCGCCCGGACGGTCTCGTCGGTGTCCGTCCGCGTGAACTCGAAGGCGATGCCGTCGGTGCCGATCGCGCCGTAGCCCAGCAGATCCGTCCGCCCGCCGTGGCCGCCGGCCAGCCCGGCGAAGCCGTCCTCGCCCGCGGCGCCCGTGACGTACGAGATCAGACGCGCCGTGACGCCGTAGGCCGGATCGTCCCGCGGTCCGCCCGCGAGGACGGCGACGTCACCGCGGACGGGCAGTTCGTCGGGGTACAGCACCTCGAGGGCGTCCCTCGCGAGCCGGTAGGCGCCCGCCGTCGTGGGACAGGAGTGGCCCGCCGCTTTCACGAGGTCGGCGTAGGTGACGACGATCGGCTCGCCGGGCTCGAGGAGGGCCAGCGCCTCGGCGGCTGGATCGCGCAGTCGGATCGGGTCGACGTCGTAGCTGACGGCCCAGTTCGTCCGGTCGCGCCGGTCGCGCCGAACGGTCGTCCCGTCGAACGGTGCTGTCCGACGGTATCAGTACCGCAGCAGTCGCATCCCGTTCAGGATCACCAGCAGGACGCTGGCGATGTGGATCAGCATCCCACTGGCCATGTGGACGTAGCCGGCGAAGACGCCGGCCAGCAGCAGGCCGACCGTCGCCACGGCGACGGCGACGTTCTCGGTGATATTCCGGCGGGTCGCCTTGCTGAGACCCACGGCGTAGGGAATGCGCTCTAAGTCGTCGGCCATCAGCGCCATATCGGCGGTCTCGATGGCCGTGTCGGTCCCCGCGGCGCCCATCGCGACGCCGACGTCGGCGGTCGCCAGCGACGGCGCGTCGTTGATCCCGTCGCCGACCATGGCCACGACGTGGCCGTCGGCCCGAAACGACTCGATCGCCTGCTGCTTTTCCTCGGGCAGGAGGCCGGCGCGGTAGTCGTCGATTCCGACTTCCGCCGCGACCGACCGGGCGGTGCGCTCGTTGTCGCCGGTGAGCATCACGGTGCGGACGCCAGCGTCTCGCAGGGTCGCGATCACACCCGCCGCGGCGGGGCGGAGCTCGTCACGGATCGAGACGACCCCGACGACCTCGCCCTCGAGGGTGACGTAGACCGCCGTCTCGCCGGCCTCCTCGCGGTCGCGGATGTGGCGCTCGACGCGGTCCGGGACGTCGATCCCGCGCTCGTCGAGCAGCGTCCGGTTCCCGACGACGATCCGCCGGCCGTCGTGACCGGCGAGGACACCCTTGCCAGCGGCGACCTCGAAGTCGTCGGGATCGGGGATCGCCGGGCCGTCGGGCTCGAGGCCCGTCGCTTCGGTCGATCGCTCGAGGATGGCGCCGCCGTCCGCGACGGCGTCGGAGTCGCCGCCGCGACCGCTGGCGGCCTCGAGGATCGCGTCCGCGAGGTGGTGTTCGCTGCGCTTCTCGGCGATGGCCGCGTCGCGCAGGACCGCCTCGTCGTCGACGCCGAACCCCGCCACGTTCGCGACGGTCGACTCGCCTCTCGTCAGCGTGCCCGTCTTGTCGAACGCGACGAGGTCGATCTTCCCCGCGGTCTCGAGGTGTTCGCCGCCTTTCAGCAGCACGCCCGAGCGCGCGGCGTTGCCGATCGCGCTGACGATGCTGACCGGCGGGCCGATGACCAGCGCACCGGGACAGCCGATGACGAGCAGCGTCAGCGCGAGGACGGCGTTACCGGTGACGGCGTAGGCGCCGACCGCCAGCGCGACGATCGCGGGCGTGTAGTACGTCGCGAAGCGCTCGATGATCGTCTCCGTGGGCGCTTTCGCCTCCTGGGCCTCCTCGACGCGGCGGATGATCCGTTCGAGGGTCGTATCGCGGCCGGTGCCGGTCGCGACGACCTCGAGGGCGCCCTCCTGGTTGACGGTGCCGGCGTAGACCTCGTCGCCCGCGCGCTTGTAGGCGGGCGCGCTCTCGCCGGTAACGGGCGCCTGGTCGATCGCGCTCTCGCCGCCGACCACGTCGCCGTCGACGGGGACCTTCGCCCCGGGTTTGACGAGCACTGTCTCGCCGGGTTCGACCTCTCTGGCCGGTACTTCCACGTCCTCACCGTCCCGTCTGACGACGGCCGTGTCGGGCGCCAGCTCGAGCAGTTCCGTCAGGGCCGAGCGGGTCTTGCCCATCGTTCGGGCCTCGAGGTAGGTTCCCAGCGCGAACAGGAAGACGACGGCGGCGGCCTCCCAGTACTCGCCGATCGCGATCGCGCCGATCGCGGCCAGCGTGACGAGGGTATTGATGCCGACGGTGCCGCTCCGCAGGGTGTAGTAGGCCTTCCTGGCGACGTCGTAGCCGCCGACGAGCGCCGCGAGGACCATCATGACCGCGCTCGCGGTCTCGAGGCCGTAGCCGTAGCCGGCGCCCCACCCGACCGCGAACAGCAGGCCGCTCGTGACGACGACGGCCGGTTTGCGGTGTTTCCGGAACTGCTGAGTGATTTTCATCACAGCTCACCGTAGCCGGGGCGTGTACCCCTGTTTCGCGATGGTTCGCTCGAGGTCGGCGTCGTCGACGACGGTCTCGTCGTACTCGACCTCGACGCGACCGGTCGTGTAGTGGACCTCGACGCGGTCGACGCCCTCGGTTTTCGCGAGCGTTCGTTCGACGTTGCTCGCACAGGTCGGACAGTCGAAGTCGGTCACGCGGTATTCGATCTGGGTCATCGGTCTTCGACTACTCGTACGATCCCACCCTGTAAATATATCACTCAAATTATGTGTTTGGGAACAGCCACTGACGCTTCCACCGGTTCAACGATTCGTCTAGACGGTGGCGACGAACCGACATCGAGTCGACTCCGACTACCGACGCGTTCGGCTGAACGACTTTGGGGACCCGCCACCTACACCCACTACCCAATGGTCGAATTCACGTCGGACGTCGCCGTCGAGGACGTCGCGATCCGGGATACGAACGTCTCGAGCGCCGTCGACGAACCGGTCCGCGCGACGATCCTCGACATGCTCGCCGACGCCGAGCACTCGGTAGCCGAGATCGACGCGGAGCTCGAGGCCCGCGGCTACGATCGTACGCGCAACACGGTCCGCCACCACGTCAACGAACTTCGCGATGCGAATCTCGTCGAGGTCGCTCGCCTCGAGGAGCGAGGCGGCGGGACCGAGAAGTACTACCGGGCGAACACGATCGTGCTCTCGTATTCGGTTCCCGAGGGGGCGCGGGACGATCTCGAGGAGATGGCCGACTCGATCGCGCCCGAGGTCGCCGACATCGTGGCCGACCTCGAGGCCGAGTACGGCGGGACGATAGACCGGATCGCAGCCGAGATGGCCCCCTGCGAGCACTGCCGCGATCAGAAGTACGAGACGTACCTGCTGTCGACGATCCTCCGTCGGGCGTTCGTGGCGGGGAGCGTCGGGGACGACACCGGGGCGTAGACGAGGGTGGGCGATTCCGCTCGAGTCGTCGGATCAGCGCCGAACGAACTCCGAGATCCGATCCGCGAGCCCGGAGTCCGAACCGAGTTTGAGGTAGTAGGCGTCGCCGCCGTCCTCGTAGTAGCCGTTGATCCGGCGTTTGATATCGAAGCCGAGATGTTCGTAGAACTCGAGGGCGTTCTCGTTGCTGGTCCGGGCGTGGCAGGTGATCGACTCGTGGTCGTCGGCGACCCGGGCGACGAGTCGCTTGCCGATCCCCTGGCCGCGAAACTCCGTCGAGACCGCCAGAAAGAGAATGTAGCCGTCCCGGCGAACGGCCGCGAAGCCGACAAGTTCGTCGTCTTGCACGTAGCAGTGGACCGTCGAGCGACGGTACGCGTCGGTAAAGAAGTCGTAGCGCTGCTTCAGCACGCCCTCCTGGCTGTTGATGCGCTCCTTGAGCCGCCAGGCCTCGTCGACGTACTCGTCGCTCCCCGGGGCGACGACGCGACTGTCGATATTGACGCTCACTACCACAGTGTAGCAGGCTCGCCAATATAATTCCACCGGCAGCGCGGCCGTTCGCCGGGAACCGTCCGCGGTCGCCGAAGATTCCGTCGATCGTCCCGACGCCGGCGGATCGAAGCGACGGACATACCTCGCGGGCTCGAGAAGGGACGAGGTATGGGATTCCAGCTTCGCGATCACACCGCCGATATCGGCGTCGAGGCGACCGGAGAGAGCCTCGAGGCGGTCTTCGCGGCGGTCGCCGACGGCCTCGCGGCCGCCTCCTGCGAGTCGATTCCGGACGGGACGGGCGAGCGCTTCTCGGTGTCGGTGACGGCCGAGAGCCCCGAGGCGCTGCTGTTCGACTTTCTAGACGAACTGATCTACCTGCGGGACGTCCGGATGGCCCTGCCCGTCGACCACCGGGTCGAGGCGATCGACCGGCTCGGCGAGGAGGGGTGGCGCCTCGAGGGCAGCGCCCGCGAAATTCCCCTCGAGGAGATCACCGCCCGCGAGATCAAGGCCGTCACCTACTCGGAGATGCGCCTCGAGGAGGTCGACGACGGTTGGGAGGCCTACGTCGTCTTCGACGTCTAAGCCGCAGTACGGCGGTTCGGCCCGGTCGGCGCTACGGGTCGGTGATCGACAGGGTCCAGTCCCCGTCGGCCTCGACGTCGAGCCAGACGGGGCCGCCGGCCTTGTAGGATCGCGGGTTCTCGAACTCCCCGCTTCGGTCGACGAGGACCTCCCTGTGGCCGTCTGCGCCGTTGCCGTCGACGACGAACGCCCCGTCGCCGCCGTGGGTCGCGACGACCCTGACGTCGCCGTCGGTCCAGAGCGGACCGACGACCGCGGAGCCCGAACCGGACGCCTCGACCGGAAGCTCCTCGAGGTCGTCGCCGTGGACCGCGGGCTGTTCGAGGTCGATCGACCACGCGCCGTCGGCCACGACCTCGAGGCGGTAGGCGCCGTCCTCGACGACCGTAACCGACTCTCCCTCGGCGCCGCCGACTCGCACCAGCGTCTCGTCGATCTCGGCGCCGTCGTCCCGCACCAGGTCGACGGCGAGTTCGGACGCGTCGCCGGTGACGGTCGCGACGAGGACCCCCTCGTCGAGTTCGAACGACGGCGTCTCCTCGTCTCCGGAGCCCTCGAAGGCGTGGGACCGTCCTTCCTCGAAGACGGCTCCGTCAGGACGCTCCGGCTCCGGCGGTTCCTCGCGGTCGCGCTCGAACGTCCCGTCGACGAGGTCCGACGGGGTGACGACGTCGAGGCCGCGGTGGTCGATGTGCTCGAGCAACAGTCCGAAGTCGTCGATCGACATCCGGTTCTCGTCGACGCCGACGTCCTCCGGTTCCTCGTCGACGAGCCGCGGGACGCGGATCACGGTGAGTAGGTCGTACTGGTCCGCGATGTTCACGTGGCGGCGAACGCCGGTGTGAAGCGCCGGCCCCCAAATGTACGGGATCGCGTGCATCTCCGTCGGGGGAACGCCCGTGGTCCCGGAGTTAGAGATGAACGCGGCATCGTAGCCCTCCCGCGCGAGCCGGTAGCTCTCCGCGTCGAACCCCTCGTCCGGAACGAACAGGTGTCGGGCGCCGTCATCGAACCCCTCCCGTTCGAGCGCCGCACGGGCGTCCTCGAGGAGCTGTCGTTTCCCATCCGCGGACTGTTCCGGAAGCGGCGTCGAGGGCGCCGGAAGCGGACAGACGTCCCAGCCGCGGTCGCTGAGGTCGCGAAGTTGCTCGTGGTTCATCCGACCGTCCTCGCCGATCCGTTCGGGAGAGACCGGTACCGCCGCGGCCCAGCCGCGTTCCTCGAGGAGGTCCGCAGCGACGTCGTAGTGGGAGCCGTGGCCGCCGTAGAGCGCGAGGACGGCCTTTCCGTTGTCGGCCGACCGCGTCCGACGGAGGTCGTCGACCACCAGCCTGGTCGGGCCGCCGTCCGGCCCCTCGGCGACGACGTTGATTCGAGTGACTGCCGAGAGGTCGGGCTCCTCGGCCGGCTTCTGCTGGTAGCCGCAGTCGAGCCGAAACCAGCCGTCGAACCCGTCCGGAACCAGCCGGACGCTCGTGAGCCGTTCTTCCCGATCCGGCGCGACGAACTCGACGCGGATCCGGGTCGCGGACTCCGGTTTGACCGCCAGCGAAGTATCCCATCCCTCGAGGTCGAGGCCGTCCGAGAACTCCAGTTTCGAGAGGTCGAGACCGTCGAACGTCGTGGTCAGCTCCGCAGTCTCCCCCTCGCTTTCCAGAACCGCAGCCTGGGATCCCGTCAGCGCCTCGTCGGCGGAAGCCGATACGGTACCGGTTCGAGCGGTCCACTTCCCGAGATCCTGGAAATCCGAGAGGACCTCGCCCGAGTCGAGCGCGGGCCAGGCCCCCGAGTCGGCCATCTCCTCGTCGCTCGAGACCAGATCCGTACAGCCCGCGAGCGTCGTCGACGTAACGCCGAGTGCGGCAAGCAGTCGTCGTCGAGACGGTCCACCCCCCGCGTCGCGTTCGCGTTGCATGAAAGTACGTGTCCTCGGATTCTCACCGCCGAGTGATAAACGAGGCGATAAATTTCGATCGGGACCGCCGGTCGGTGTCGACGCCCGCTCGAGGCGAACCTTCTTTCATCGTTCCCCTCGGAGTACCGCGTATGACTACCTTCGACGCCGACGGCATCACCCTCGAGAAGGTACGCGACTACGTCTGGGAGATCCCCCGGGAGGGAGAGATGCGCACTCCCGCGCGGGTGCTCGCCAGCGAGGCGCTGCTCGAGGAGATCAGCGAGGACAAGACCCTAGAACAGCTCACAAACACCACTCACCTGCCGGGGATCACGAAACACGCGATCTGCATGCCCGACGGCCACCAGGGCTACGGCTTCCCCGTCGGCGGGGTCGGCGCGCTCGACGCCGAGAACGGTTGTATCTCGCCCGGAGCGGTCGGGTACGATATCAATTGCCTCTCGGGGGATTCCGAGGTGCTCCTCGAGAACGGTCGACGGATTTCGATCGCGGATCTCGAGAAACGGTTCGAGGACGAGCGAGCGATGGTCGTCGGCGAAGAGCTCGTTCCCTCGGAGATCCGATTATTCACCAAGCGCGAGAACGCGGCGGTGTACGACGTGGAGACCGAAACCGGGGATCGTATCACCGCGACCGCAGACCATCCGTTCCGAACGCCTGACGGAATGCGCGAACTCGAGGATCTCTCCGAGGACGACGAGGTCGTCGTCCAGCCGTTCCGAGGCGTTCCCGACGAGAAACCCGACGAGTTCACGGTCCTCAGCAGAGACGACTTCGCCGGCGAGAATCCACAACTCATCCGTGCACTCGAGGAACGGGATCTCCTCCCGCTGAAATCGACCGACGACGCGTTCAACCGCTTCCTCAAGCTCGTCGGATTCCACACCGGAGACGGCGCGATCGGTAGCGGCGGGCAGACGTGGTTCTACGGCGAGCCCGCGGATCTCGAGTCGATTCGCGAGGACATCGACGCGATCGGATTTACGCCGTCGAAGATCTACGAACGGGACCGTTCCCACGAAATCGACGGCAAAACCTTCGAGACGACCGAATACAGCGCTCGATCGAACTCGAAGGCGTTCCAGAAGGTCCTGCTCGCGCTGGGTGCGCCGGAGGGACGGAAGATCGAATCGGAGTTCACGACGCCGTGGTACTTCGATCGACTGACGAACTGGCAGAAGGCGTTGTACGCCTCGGCGTACTTCGGAGCCGAAATGAACGCGCCCGCGGCGCAGCACGACAAGAACCTGTACTGTCCAAAGGTATCGCAGACGCGGGTCGCCGACGTCGCGAACGCCGGGGAGCAGTTCATGGCGGAGCTGGCCTCGTTCCTCGAGGACCTCGGGATCGAAACGAACGAGATCGAACGGTTCGAGACCGACTCGAGCGCCGACAGGGACACGATTCGGCTCCGACTCGGAATCAAAAACGACTCCGAGAACCTGATCCGGTTCTTCTCGACCGTCGGCTACCGATACAACCGCGAGAAGCACCGGAAATCGATCAAGGCGCTGCAGTACCTCAAGACCAAAGAGGCGGTAATCGACCGACGGGCGACGATCGCTCGCGAGGCGAAAGCGATGGCCGACGGCGGAACACCGGCACGGGACATCAAATCCGAGTTCGACGTCAACGACCGATTCGTCGAACGGAGCATCTGGGGAGGACGCAGCGGACGGCCGCGACCGCCCGCGGAGTTCCCCGGATTCGACGAGTACTGTGAGACAATTACTATGGGGGACGATGACACCGTCTCTACCCGAATTCGATCCATCGAACCACGCGACGAAGAGCGAACCGTGTACGACATCGGTGTCAGCCACGGTGCACACAACTTCGTCGCCGACGGGTTCGTCGTCTCCAACTGCGGCGTCCGGATGATGCGGACGAACCTCACCTACGACGAACTACAGGGCCGCGAGGAGGAGCTCGTCGACTCGCTGTTCGCCAACGTCCCCTCCGGGCTCGGCGGCGGCGGGATCGTCGAGGCCGGCGTCGACACCGTCGACGAGATCCTTTCTCGTGGTGTGGACTGGGCGCTCGAGCACGGTCACGCCGTCGAGGACGACCTCCTGCACTGCGAGGACGAGGGGATGCGCGAGGGCGCCAACCCCGACAAGGTGAGCCAGAAGGCCAAGGACCGCGGCAAGAACCAGATCGGCTCGCTGGGCTCGGGGAACCACTTCCTCGAGGTCCAGCGCGTGACGGACGTCTTCGACGACGACGTGGGCGAGGCGTTCGGCCTCGAGGAGGATCGGATCGTCGTTCTCATCCACTGTGGCTCGCGGGGACTGGGTCACCAGACCTGTAACGACTACCTGCGGAAGATCGAGCAACAGCACAAGGGCCTGCTCGATCGGCTGCCGGACAAGGAACTCGCGGCCGCGCCCGCGGGCTCGCAGCTCGCCGAGGACTACTACGGGGCGATGAACGCCGCGATCAACTTCGCGTGGGTCAACCGCCAGCTGATCATGCACCGCACCCGACAGGTCTTCGAGCGCGTGTTCGACCGCTCGTGGGAGGAGATGGAGATGGAGCTCCTGTACGACGTGGCACACAACATCGCGAAGAAGGAACTCCATACCGTCGACGACGAGGAACGCGAACTCTACGTCCACCGCAAGGGTGCGACTCGAGCCTTCCCCGCGGGCCACCCCGAGGTGCCGAAGGCCTACCGCGACGTCGGCCAGCCGGTCATCATCCCCGGCAGCATGGGCGCCGGCAGCTACGTCCTGCGCGGGGGCGAGCACTCGATGGATCTCACGTTCGGGTCGACCGCCCACGGCGCGGGTCGGCTGATGAGCCGCACCCAGGCGAAAAACGAGTACTGGGGCGGGGACGTAAAGCAGGAGCTACAGGACCAGCAACAGATCTACGTGAAAGCCCAGTCGGGCGCGACCGTCGCCGAGGAGGCGCCGGGCGTCTACAAGGACGTCGACGAGGTCGTCCGCGTCTCCGACGAACTGGGCATCGGCGACAAGGTCGCACGGACGTTCCCCGTCTGTAACATCAAGGGTTAGTTCACACGAAACGGATTCTCGTCGTCGCCGTCGCCGCCCTCGTCCTCGCTCTCGTACGGTTTCCGGGCGGTGATCGTCACCGTCGCCTCGGGATTGTCCTCGTCGGACCACGGGCTGTCGTAGGCCGAGATCTCGAGGTCGGTGACGTCCCACCCCTCCTCCTCGACGAGTTCGACGAGTCGCTGCTGATCCGCGAGCATCTCTCGGTCCATGCGGGTCCGTTGCCCGCCGACCGAAGTAGGTGTTCTGCCGGCGCGCTCACCGCGTCTCGTCGGTGCCGACCGCCTCCCTGACGAGCGTCAGGTGGGCCCGGCGTAGCCGCTCGGAGAGGGCCTGGTGGGAGATTTCGAGTTCGTCCGACAGCGCCTCCATGTCGATCTCCCGAGGGATATCGTAGTAGCCGTACTCGAGGGCGGCGACGAGCGTCTCGTACTGGGGATCGGTCAGGTCGAACCGACCGTGGCGGATCTCCTCGAGGCGGTTGATCTTCCGCAGGTCGAGCGGGACCCCCTGATCGGTCGCGAACTCGTAGCTCCGGGCCAGCGCCTCCCGGTTCGGAAAGAGGACGCGAAACCGCCAGCGATCGCCCTCGAGACCCGCCTCGAGCACCGTCGCCTGCTCCCTCGTCAGCAGGTGGACGGCGTCGACGACCGTCTCGTTCCACCGGATCCGGTAACACCGTTCGTCCTCGAGTTCGAGGATCGGCGTCGCGGCCTCGATCGTCGGATCCTCGTCGAGCGCGTCGTCGGCGTGCTCGAGGGTCCCCTCGTCGCCGAGGAGTCTGACGCAGGGAATCACCGTCTCGGGAGCCGCCGCGACGACGCGCTCGACCTCGACCTCGAGGTCGGAGACGCGCTCGAGCGTGTGCCCGAGCGCGAACGCCTCGGCGGGGATCGTGAACTCGGCAATCGTACTCATACCGGGTTACACGACGGCCGGCTGCAAGAGTGGTACACCACGCGAGATCGGAACTGGGCGGCGATTTCGAAACCGAAATCGGTTACGAAGGTCGATTTCGTCCGGCGAACTTAAGCGGTTTCACCTGAAACTGGGTGGTATGTTAACCGACGAGTTCGGGCGCGAGGTCACGGGGGTTCGGATCTCGCTCACCGATCGGTGTAACTTCGACTGTATCTACTGTCACAACGAGGGGTTAGGCGACACGCGCGGACCGATGGATCCCCAGGACGACGAGATGAGCGCCGACGACGTCGTCCGCTTCCTCGAGGTCGTCGAGGAGTTCGGCGTCGACTCGGTGAAGTTCACCGGCGGCGAGCCGATGCTCCGCCAGGATCTCGAGGAGATCATCGAGCGCACGCCCGACTCGATGGAGGTCTCGCTGACGACCAACGGCACCTTCCTCCCGGGGCGGGCCGAGGACTTAGTCGACGCCGGGCTCGAGCGGGTCAACGTCTCCCAGGACGCGCTCGACCCGGAGGACTTCGCCGCCGTGACAAAAAGCGGCGCCTACGAGAAGGTCCTCGAGGGTGTGCGGGCGGCCGTCGACGCGGGGCTGGACCCGGTCAAACTCAACATGGTCGTCTTCGAGCACACGGCGGGCTACGTCCCGGAGATGGTCGACCACGTCGCCGAGAACGAGGGACTCCAGCTCCAGCTGATCGAGTACATGCCCGAGCTGACCGGGCGCCCGGAGTGGAACATCGACATCGGGCGGGTCCACGACTGGCTCGCCGAGCAGGCCGCCGAGGTCGAACACCGGGAGATGCACGATCGGAAGCGGTACTGGATCGAGAACGACGACGGCGGACGGGGGATGGTCGAGATCGTCGACCCCGTCGAGAACCCGACCTTCTGTGCGAACTGCCACCGCGTTCGGGTCACCCACGAGGGGTACCTGAAGGGCTGTCTCAACCGCAGCGACGACCTGCGCCCGATGGGCGAGATGACCAAACCCGAGATCCGCGAGGCCTACCGTGAGGTCGTCGCGAACCGCGTCCCCTACTACGGCGAGTACATGATCAAAAACGACGACGGGGAGTGGGAGATCAACGACGAGTACATCGAGGGGTACGCCGAGGTCTAGTCCAGTCCGTCGACCGTCGTCGAGTACGTCTCCCCGAACGCGTGGTGTTCGGTCGCCGCGACCCGCCGGAGTTCGTCGCCGACCGTCGCTTCGAGACGGTACCCTTCTTCGACCAGATCGTCCGAGCAGGCCGACGTCCACCCCGAATCGTCGGCCGCGACAACGAGGACGTCGAGCCGGCTCTGCGAGGACTCGTATTCCGCGTGAGCCAGCTCGAGCGCGCCACAGCTGCTCGAGCCGTACTCGATCGTTCCGCGAACGGTGACGACGTCGCCGTCGACGGCTACGTCCGGCGGCTTCCGGGGTCGATGCTCCGAAGCGGTCGTCTCGAACGACGTCTCGAGACCCACACCCGGAAGCCGCTCGAGACAGCCCGCGGTGGCGGCGAACCACCCGGTCGCCGCCGTCGCGAGGAACGCGCGTCGCTCCATATCGGTCGTTTCTGTCAGTACACAAAACTGCTGTGGCCGACGCGCTCCGCGGATACGCCGCTCAGTGGCGGGCTCGCCGTCGACGGCTCGATCCCGTCCGTCCGCCGCCGAACCCGACGACGATGAGCACCGCCGCGACGAGCAACAGGACGACGGCCGCGACCGGCTGTCCGCTTCCTCCGAAGACGTACGCCGCGTAACCGACCGTCCCCGACAGCAGTCCCACGAGAAGGCTCGAGACCCCCCGGACCGCCTCGAGCCGACGCGTCTCGGCCTCCCGACCGAGCTGGTCGCCGAGCGCGATCGCGCCGTGGGCGAGATCCCAGGCGACGACGGTCGCGACCGTGGCGACGATCGTCGCCTCGACCGCGGTCGCCTCGAGCCCGCCGGCGACGATTCCGAGAAAGAGCGCGAGCGCGCCGGCGTCGACGACCCGGTGACGGCCGGTCGCCAGCCCGACGGCGAAGACGAGCCCGCCGACCGCGCCGAACCCGAGGACGCTCGCCGACTGGCTCCCCGCGGCGAGGACGGCGACGAGGACGACGGCACAGGCGGCGACGCTCGAGCGAACGGCCGGTCGGCGAGTGATCTCGCTCACCGGCGATCACCCGCGCTCGCGGCCCGCCGGGCGAAGACCGTGTCGATCGACTCGTCGGCGGGCCAGTCGACGACCGGAATCCCTGCCTCCCGGAGGTCGAACCCTCGGACCGCCCTGGCGACGCGGGCCAGTCGCTCGCCGGCGGTGCCGTCGGCGGTCGGATCCGGGCTGACGACCGTGACCGGATACCCCCGCGAATCGAGCCGGCGGGCGACGTCGGCCGAGACGCCGTCGCAAAGCGGCGTCAGGAAGACGATCTGCGTTCCCGTCGCGAGCCGTCGCCTGAGCCCGCGCAGCTGCCAGAGCCACCGCCCCTCGTTCGTCGGCGGGGTCGTCGAGAACTGCGGGTGGGTCGCGAGCAGCTCCGCGACCCGAACTTCGTGGTGGCGTCCGGCGGCCGGCGCGAGCCAGCACGGCTCCTCGTCCCGGTCCCGGTCGATCGCTCCGAGCCCCGCCAGCCCGACGGTGTCGCCGTCGGCCAGCAGCGAAGCCGCGATCCGGCCCGCGGCGGCGACCGACCGATCGACCGCGTGGGTGGTCTCGGAGTCGGGCGCCAGGTAGGCACCCCGACGGGCGTCGATCAGGACGACGACGCGGGCCGAGCGCTCCTCGTGGAACTCCAGGGTTGCCAGCTCGCCGGTCCTGGCGCGGCGGTTCCAGTCGACCCGGGCGAGGGGGTCGCCCCTGCGGTACTGTCGGACCGAGTGGAAGGTTGTCCCGGCGCCCGCCTCCTCCGTTTGGAGCCGACCCGAGACGGTGGCGCCGGCGGCTCGAAGCGGAACCGGGGCCGCGATCGGCCGGAGTTCGGGCTCGCAGACGACCGTCGTCTCCGCGCCGACCAGGTACTCGCGCTCGGTCGACCGCGAGAGGTCCCCGACGACCGCGAGCGCGGGGTCGAACTCGTGGCTGCCGCGGCCGACCGCGACCGCGTACTCGAGGCGAACCGACTCGCCGGGCCGAAGCGCGGTTCCGAGCCGACTCGAGCCCTCGACGACGGCCATCCCCGCGGGAACGCCGTCGACGATGCGAAGGTCGGGGACGAACCCGTCGCGCCCGTTGGTGATCGTCACCGTCACGTCGATCTCGTCGCCGGGCGCGGGTTCGTCGTCGCTCAGCTCGCGCTCGATCGAGAGCTCGAGTTCCGGCGGGTCGAACGCCCGGGCGAAGCCGGCGTAGCCGACGCCGACGACGCCGGCGAGGACGGCCGCGGGGGCCTCGGCGACGACGCCGATCCCGACGGAGAGCAGTGCGACGACGCCGATCCCGCGCCAGTAGTTCGTCGCGCGCTCGCGGCGCCGTTCGGTGCCGTCGGTCGGACTCGTCGCGGTCCGAGTTCCCCGATCGCGGGCGGTCCCGTCCCCGGGATCGTACCGCGGGAGCGAGCCGTCGCCCTCGTCGTCGCCGACCCTCGCGATGGCCGCGACCGCGTGTCGAACGCCGTCCTCGAACCGCGAGCCGCGAGCCGCGGCGGCGGCGATCCGGTCTCGAACCGACCCCGACGGCCGCTCGAGCGAGGGCGAGAGGAAGGCGGCGGCGACGTCGTCGTCCGTCCAGTCGCCGGCCTCGACGCGCTCTCGGGCTCGCTCCTCGTCGTCCCCGCCGAACCGCGAGCGGACCGCGATCGCCGCGGCTCGAAGCCCCTCGACGGTTCGTCGGCTCGTGACGGCGTAGTTCGTCTCGACCGACCGGAAGGCGCCGAGGGACTCCCGGAGCGTCTCGCCGGGAACCGGGACGGCCGTCGGGCGCTCGGGATCGGGCGTGTCGACGGTCCGGGGTGGCTCGCGGGTGAACAGCGCCCGGAGGCCGATCGCGACCGCGGCGAGGCCGACGACCGCGATCAGCGGCCGTGCGACCTCCCACTCGAGGACGCCGGCGAGAACGGCGAGCCCGGCGGCGAACGTCGCCAGACCGAGCGCCAGCGCGGCGGCTCGAGCGTTCACGCCCCGTCCCCTCCGTCGGCGGCTCCGCGGCCGCGGTCGGTCCCCTCCGGCCCCGGATCCGGGTCCGCCTCCACTTTGCCGTCGGCGTACGCCGACTCGATCTCCCGGAGGACCGACACCGCCCGTCGCTCCATCGCCGCCGTCGTCTCGCTCTCGCCGTACCTGACGTCCTCGAACAGCCGCGTGAGCTCCTCGACGTGGTCGCGCTCGAGGCCGGCCTCGATCGCGGCGTCGGCGAACTCTCGGGGCGTGCTCGAGTCCGGGCGGTCGACCTCGAGGGGTGCGGTCATCTCCCGCCAGGCGCGGTAGACCTCGTTGTCGGCGGCCGTCCCCTCGTCGATCCGGTCGGCCGCGCGACCCGCGGCCGAGCCGACGGCGACGGCCTCGCCCTCGGTCTGCGTTCGACCGTCGTCTCCGGCCTCCGATCTCGAGGTCGGAGCCGTCGGTTCGGTCGCGTTCCGGCTCAACAGTAGCCCGCCGACGAAGACGGCAACGAGGGCGGCGAGGACGCCGAGGACGCCGAGCAGCGGTCCGGTGGGTACCGATAGCTCGCCGTCGCCCTCGCCGGGGTCACCTCCCTCCCCGCCGAGGCCCGGTTCCTCGGGCTCGTTACCGGCCGGCTCCTCGCCGTCGAGGGGGACCGTCCCCAGCGCCGCAAGCGCGTACGCCAGTCCGACCGCGAGGAGAACGACCACGAGCGCGATCGCGACCAGACGGACCGCGTCCCGTCGGTGGGCCAGAAGATACCAGACGAGGACGATCGCCAGGAGGACGACGATCGCGTAGAGGAGGACCTCGAGAAACGGGGGGATCTCGCCGCCGGTCGGCGGGTCGGGTTCGGGCGGCTCTCCGGTTCCGACGCCGTCCCCGTCGCCGGTTCCCGCCCCACCGGAGCCGCCGGTCTCGAGCGGTGATCGAACGGTCGCCGCCGCCAGCCCGATCGCGACGATGGCGGCGACTGCCGCGACGAGGCGGACGAGGAGGGCGTTTCGTGGCACGCGTTGGCGGCGGTACGAAGGCGTCGGTAATAAGCGCCGGTCCTTCCGCTTTGTCAACGTGTCACGGCCGCAGCCGAGGGGATTCGTTGCGCTTAAGTACCCATCGGCGATAGGTGTGAGTGCAATACGTGCAGGGGACGCCGTCCCCGAGTCCGTACGGGCGACGATAGATCGACCGTGTCGTGGTAGCCAAGCGGCCCAAGGCGCATGGTTGCTAACCATGTGGCGTCAAGCCTCCGGGGTTCAAATCCCCGCCACGACGTCGGCTTACCCGATCGACGTCCAGTCGGTCGGCTTTGCAACGCGCGCAGACCAGACACAGATTCACCACACATGAGCGAGGAAGAACCTCAAGAGCAAGAGGACGAAGAGCTCCAGTACTTCGTCCGCATCGGTCAAACCGACCTCGACGGGACCAAATCCGTCGAACGCTCGCTCTCGGAGATGAACGGGATCGGTCGTCGAACCGCCCGACTCATCGCCGAGAAAGCGGGCGTCGACCGGACGGCGACGTTCGGCCGACTCGACGACGACGTCATCGACGAGGTCGTAACAGTCGTAGAGAACTACGCCGACGAAGTTCCGGACTGGCTCAACAACCGCCAGAACGACTTCTACACCGGCGAAACCACCCACGAGGTCGGCAACGATCTCCAGCTGACCCGGCAGCACGACATCAACCGGATGAAGATGATCGACTCCTACAAGGGCGTTCGCCACAAGCGCGGCCAGAAGGTCCGCGGCCAGCGAACGAAGTCCACCGGTCGTACGGAGGGCACCATCGGCGTCAACGTCGAGGAGATCCGCGAGGAGCAAGAAGAGGAAGCCGCCGAGGAGGATGACGAATAATGCCGCTCGGAACCGACACCAAGCAGTACGAGACGCCGAACCACCCATACCAGGGCGAGCGCATCGCCGACGAACACTCGCTGGTCGAGCGCTACGGACTCTCGAACAAGGAGGAGCTCTGGCGAGCGCAGTCCGAGCTTCGCTCCTACCGGCGCGAGGCTCGCGACCTGCTCGGCCAGGCACAGGACGACGAGACCGTCATGCGTCGCTCCGAGGAGTTCCTCGGACGGCTCAAGCGCGTCGGCATCCTCGGCGAAGCTGACGAGCTGGGCGACGTCCTCTCGCTCGAGATCGAGGACGTCCTCGAGCGCCGTCTCCAGACGGTCGTCTACCGGAAGGGACTCGCGAACACGACCCAGCAGGCCCGTCAGTTCATCGTCCACGGACACATCGTGGTCGACGGCCAGCGCCACCGGGTCCCCTCCTACGTCGTCGACGTCGACGAGGAGGATCTCGTCGACTTCGAGGAGAACAGCCCGCTGTCGGACGAGCTGCACCCGGAACGCGCGGAGGAGCAATAACATGAGTCAGGACGACGAGAAGTGGGGCGTAGCCCACGTGCACGCATCGTTCAACAACACGATCATGACCGTCACCGACCTCACCGGGTCGGAGACGATCGTCAAGTCCTCGGGCGGGACCGCGGTCAAGCAGAACCGCGACGAGGCGTCGCCGTACGCGGCGATGCAGATGGCCGAGTCGGTCGCCGAGGAGATCAAGGCCGCCGGCATCACGGGACTGCACGTTCGCGTGCGCGGTCCCGGCGGCAATCTCCAGAAATCTCCCGGCCCCGGCGCGCAGGCGACGATCCGCGCGCTGGCCCGCTCGGGCATCGAGATCGGTCGCATCGAGGACGTCACGCCGATCCCGCACGACGGATCGCGAGCACCGAAAGGCAAGGGCGGCTACTAACCCATGAGTGAGGAGTACGACGTCGAGTTCGTCGAACGGGGGGATCGGGAGGCCCGATTCCTCGTCCGCGGGATCACGCCCGCGTTCGCCAACGGGATCCGTCGCGCGATGGTCGCCGACGTCCCGACGATGGCGATCGACACCGTCAGGTTCGTCGAGAACTCGTCGGTGATGTTCGACGAACAGCTCGCCCTGCGACTCGGGCTCGTCCCGCTGACGACCCCGCCGGAGGGCGAGTTCGTCGAGGACGACACCGTGACGCTCTCGATCGACGTCGAAGGACCGGCCACCGCCTACTCGGGCGATCTCGTCTCGGCCGACTCCCTCGTGGAGCCGGCCGACGAGAACGTTCCGATCATCGAACTCAAGGACGGCCAGCGCCTCGAGGCCGAGGCCGAGGCCCGCCTCGAGCGCGGGAAGAACCACGCCAAACACCAGGGCGGGGTCGCGGTCGGCTACCGACACCTCCAGCGCGTGGAGGTCGTCGACGACCTGCCGGAGTTCCAGGAACCGGAGTCCCAGATCGTTCGGGGCGTCGTCGAGGAGAACGGCGAACTCGTCCCGACGAGCGAGTTCGATCACGACATCTCGACGCGCCACCCCGGCAAGGAGGTCCGCCTGGAGGACGTCCCGAACGCCTTCGTCTTCCACGTGGAGACGGACGGCTCCTTTAGCGTCGAGGAACTGGTCACGCGAGCCGTCGACTCGATCGAGGCGCGTGCGACCGAACTCGAAGAGGCAGTACAGCTATAGACATGATCCGACGCCCCCGAACCCACGTCGCCGAAACGCCCCTCGCCAGCGCCGTCTCCTGCGAGACTGGCGGGGTCTCGGCGGTCGGAATCGAAAGGGGTTTGAAGGGGCGACGGGTACACGGAAGTGCGAGCAGGGATAGCCAAGTCAGGCCAACGGCGCAGCGTTCAGGGCGCTGTCTCGTAGGAGTCCGCAGGTTCAAATCCTGCTCCCTGCATCACTTCTCACAACAGATCTCGATCGACGGCACTCCCGAGTCCGTCGATCACGCAGTATTTGGAGGAAACCAATGAGTAGTAAAACCAATCCGAGGCTCAACGATCTCATCGCCGAGCTGAAGTCGACGTCCCGGGAACGGGACGCCGACGTCTGGCAAGACGTTGCGGATCGACTCGAGAAGCCCCGGCGCACCCACGCCGAGGTCAATCTGGGCCGTATCGAGCGATACGCACGCGAGGAAGAGACCGTCGTCGTTCCCGGCAAGGTGCTGGGATCCGGCGCGCTACAGAAAAACGTCACCGTCGCCGCCGTCGACTTTTCGTCCTCCGCAGAGACGAAGATCGAACAGGTCGGCGACACCGTTCCCCTCGAGCAGGTGCTCGAGGACAACCCCGAAGGATCCAACGTACGGGTGATTCGATGAGCATGGCAGAGTTCGAAGCCGACGTCGTCGTCGACGCCCGAGACTGCATTCTCGGTCGCGTCGCGAGTCAGGTCGCAGAGCGCGCCCTCGATGGGGAACGCGTCGCGATCGTCAACGCGGAGGACGCCGTCATCACCGGCGACAAGGAAGACGTCTTCGGGACCTACCGCAAGCGTCTGGAGCTTGGCTCCGACAGCGGTCCCTACTACCCGAAGCGACCGGACACGATCTTCAAGCGCTCCGTGCGCGGTATGCTGCCGTACAAGAAACCGCGCGGTCGCGAGGCGCTCGACAACGTTCGGGTTTACGTCGGCAACCCCTACGAGGACGGCGCTGGCTCGGAGAGCCAGCGAAACGGAGACGGCGAAGCCGTCGAAGCAGAGATCCTCGAGGACACGTCGCTGGATCGGCTCTCGAACATCCGCTTCGTGCACCTGCACGAGGTCAGCGAACAGTTAGGTGCTAACGTCACATGGTAACGAACACGAGTGGAAAGAAGAAGACCGCCGTCGCCCGCGCAACGGTTCGCGAGGGCGAGGGCCGCGTCCGTATCAACTCGAAACCGGTCGAACTGGTCGAACCGGAGATGTCGCGGCTCAAGATGCTCGAGCCGTTCCGCATTGCCGGCGACGAACTCCGCGACGAGATGGACATCGAGATCCACGTCGAGGGTGGCGGCATCAGCGGACAGGCCGACGCCGTCCGCACCGCCATCGCCCGCGGCATCGTCCAGCACACGAACGACGCCGAACTCCGCGACGCCTACATGGAGTTCGACCGCTCGCTGCTGGTCAACGACGTTCGCCAGTCCGAACCGAAGAAGTGGGGCGGCCCGGGCGCTCGGGCTCGCTACCAGAAGTCCTACCGCTGAGGTGATTCAAGCATGATGGTACCGGTCCGGTGTTTCACCTGTGGCAACGTCGTCGCCGAACACTGGGAGGAGTTCGACGAGCGAGCCAACCAGGGCGACGAGGACCCACAGGAGGTCCTCGACGAGCTCGGCGTCGACCGCTACTGCTGTCGGCGGATGCTCGTCAGTCACACCGACCTCGTCGACGTGGTCTCACCATACCAGTAACGATGCAACAGGAACGCCACAACCGATACGAGAAGGCACGCATTCTGGGCGCGCGAGCGCTGCAGATCTCCTACGGCGCACCGGTGCTGATCGAGACGGATCGGAGCGAGCCGATCCTGATCGCCGCCGAGGAGTACGACGCCGACGTGCTTCCCTTTACCGTCAAACGGGGGTACGATCGGAAATGACGCTCGTTACCGACGTCCGGCTCCGCCGGATCCTGGACTCGCGTGGCAACGCCACGGTCGAGGCCGACGTCGTCACCGAGAGCGGCGGCTTCGGCCGCGCCGCGGCGCCGAGCGGCGCGAGCACCGGCGAGTTCGAGGCGATCGAACTGCCGGCCGGCGAAGCGATCGCCGCGGCCCGGGAACACGCCGTCCCGCGGCTCGTCGGGGAGACCTACGCGGGCAACCAGCGCGAGATCGACGCCGCACTCCACGCCGCCGACGGCACCGACGACTTCTCGAAGATCGGCGCCAACAGCGCGGTCGCGATCTCGATGGCCGCCGCGAAGGCCGGCGCCGACGTGCTGGGCGCGCCGCTGTTCCAGCACCTCGGCGGCACCTTCCGGGGCGAGAACTTCCCGACACCGCTGGGTAACGTCGTCGGCGGGGGCGAACACGCCGCCGACGCGACCGACATCCAGGAGTTCCTCGCCGCACCCGTCGGCGCGCCGAGCGTCGAGGACGCCGTCTTCGCCAACGCCGCCGTCCACGGCGCCGTCGCAGACATCCTCGAGGAGCGAGACTACCCCTCGGGCAAGGGCGACGAGGGCGCGTGGGCGCCGTCGATCGACGACGAGGAGGCGTTCGAGATCGTCGACGAGGCCGTCTCGCGGGTCGAAGACGACGTCGGATTCGCGATCGGCTTCGGACTCGACGTCGCGGCCGCGGAGATGTACGACGCCGACTCGGAAACCTACGAGTACGAGTCCGCGGGCGTCAGCCGCGACACCGACGAGCAGATCGAGTACATCGCCGACCTCGTCCGCGAGTACGACCTGGTCTACGTCGAGGATCCCCTCGACGAGAACGACTACGAGGCGTTCGCCGACCTCACCGACGAAGTCGGCGAGCAGACGCTGGTCTGTGGCGACGACCTGTTCGTCACCAACACCGACCGACTTCGGGAGGGAATCGATCAAGGTGCGGCAAACAGCATCCTGATCAAGCCCAACCAGATCGGGACGCTGACCGACGCCTTCGACGCGATCGAACTCGCGACCGAGCACGGCTACGACTCGGTCGTCTCCCACCGCTCGGGCGAGACTGAGGATACGACGATCGCACACCTCGCCGTCGCGACCGACGCGCCGTTCATCAAGACCGGCGCCGTCGGCGGCGAGCGAACCGCCAAGCTCAACGAGCTCATCAGAATCGCAGACGACGCGACATGACAGACAACGACACGACCCAAGAAGGGCTCGACGCCGCCGACGAGGAGAT
>NZ_JBLRWX010000011.1:47084-53929 GCF_047921035.1 Natronococcus sp. | reverse complement strand
GGTCGGGCTCGCGATCGGCCCGCTGATCCCCCTCTCGGGCGACGTCGGACTGCCGCTGATCGCGCTGCTCGTCGGCGGCGGATTCGGGCTGTTGCTCGGCTCCTGGACCGGCGCGCCGCGGATGATCAAGGCGATCTCGCAGGACTACTCCTCGCTGGGCCCGCGTCGCTCGATCGCCGCCCTGATCCCGTCGTTCGCCATCGCGCAGGTCGCCGTCCTGTTCGGGATCCCCGTCTCGTTCAACGAGATCATCGTCAGTTCGATCATCGGCAGCGGCTACGCCGCCAGCTCCGGCGGCGGCGTCAGCGCGAGAAAGATGGGGTACACCGTGCTCGCGTGGGTACTCTCGCTTGTCGGGTCGATCATCGTCTCGTTTGCGGGCTATCTCGCTATCGACGCCGTCCTGCTCTGATACGGATTGCTGTACCGATGTACCGGCGCAACCGCGACCCGTGCGACGGTTGCGCCGGTAATGACGTACAGTAAACCGTATGATCCGTCCGACAGGGGACATCGAACAGCCTTTACACGACCGGTGGCGAGAGTCGAGTATGGACGCGACCGAACCGATCCAGTGGCGACGGGATCCCGATACCTCCCGCACCGTTCGACTCCTGTGGTCGCTCGGCGTCGGGACCTTCTTCGCCGTGAGCATCATCATCATCTTCTGGCGGCTGTTCGACATGGCCACGCAGATCGGCGGGCAGTCGATCGTCGTCGCCGCGCTGGCCGCCGTGTTGGTCGCCGCCGTCGCGTTCGCCCTCTCGAGCAACGCCGAGCGACAGTTCGAGCGTCTCGCCGACGCGCTCCCGGTCGCAGCCGATCGGGACGTCTCGCTCGACCGAGCGAGCGATGCGATCCTGGGAACCGTAACCATGATCGTCCTCATCGGCTCGCTGATGATCGGCGGGCGAATCGTGTCGGAGCAGGGCCTGCTGGGCGGCGTCGGCGCCGGCCCGTTCACCGGGCTGGCCGCGCTGACGCTTCCGCTGGCGCTCGTCGCGCTCCTGCTGGCGTCGTTCCTGCGGTCTGTCGGCGCGTACAACCCCGAGGAGCGAACGATCTACCTCTACGATCCCGACCAGGCGATCGACCTCGACGTGATAACGGACGCCTCCGTCCGTCAGATCGGTGACGTCGCCATCGTCAACTTCGACTACGCACAGCCCGACGGCCGCTACGTCCAGGGCCCCCGACGGGTCGTCCTGCCGCCGCGGGTCGCAAGCGAGGTCGTCACCGCCGTCGACGCCCGCTAGTTCGCGTCGGTCTCCTCGAGTTCGTCCGCGGGCTCCTCGTCCGTCTCGTCGTAGTGATCGAGTTTCTGCAGCCGCGCTTTCATGATGCGTGTGTTCTCGACGGTTTCGACCGTGATTCGGACGCCGTCGAACTCGATCTCCTCGCCCTCCTCGACGAGCCGACCCGCCCGATTGAAGATGAAGCCGGCGATGGTCTCGAACTCCTCGCCCTCCGGCAGCTCGATCTCGAGCGCTTCGTTGACGTCCTCGATGTTGACCTCGCCGCGGACGAGGACGGTGTCGGCGTCGATCTCCTCGATCGGCAGGTCCTCGCCGCCCTCTAAGATCTCGCCGATGATCTCTTCGACCATGTCCTCCATCGTCACCAGCCCCTCGGTGGTGCCGAACTCGTCGATGACGATCGCCATGTGCATCCGGTTCTCTCGCATCTCGGTCAGCAGTTCGTCGACGTTTTTCGACTCGGGGACGTGCAGCGTCGGCTGGATGAGATCGGCGAGCTCGAGATCCTCCGTCTCGGCCTCGCCGTAGTTGAGATCGCGAACCAGATCGCGGATGTGGACGACGCCCTGGACGTTGTCGAGGCTGCCCTCGTAGACCGGGACCCGGGCGTGGCCGCTCTGGATGCAGGTCTCGATCGCCTCGTCGATCGTCGCGTCCTTGGGGACCGCCGTCATGTCGAGTCGGGGCGTCATCACCTCCTTGACGATCGTCTGGTTGAACCGGAAGATCCGGGTGAGCATCTCGTGTTCTTCCTCCTCCAGGACGCCCTCGCGCTCGCCGGACTCGATCATCTCCTGGATCTCGTCGCGGGTGACGTAGGGCGACTCGATCGCGCCCGTCGAGCCGGTGAGCTTGTTCACCTGCCGAGTGAGGTAGTCGAAGAGGACGATCAGCGGGTAGAGCAGGTACTCGGTCGCCTTCAGGGGCTTCGAGATGCGGATCGCCCACGACTCGGTGTTCTCGACCGCGTAGGATTTGGGGACGCTCTCGCCGAACAGCAGCACGATCGCGGTGATCCCGAACGTCGCGAGCAGGACCCCCACCAGCCCGCCGAAGTGAAGGGAGAGCACAGCCGTGGCGATCGACGACATCGCGATGTTGACGATGTTGTTTCCGACGAGGATCGTCACGAGCAGCCGGTGGGGATCGTCCTTGAGGTCCTTGACGAGGGGAGCCCCCTCGACCCCGTCCTCGACCATTCCGTCGAGACGATGTTTCGCGAGGTTGAACATCGCGATTTCGGACGAGGAGAAGAATCCGGAGAGCAGGATGAGTACCGCGACGGCGAGAACGCCGAAGACAGTCACGCTCGACTCGTCGAACTCGAGGCCGACGAACGGAACCTCGTAGGCGGCGAGCACGACCTCGAGCAGCGGAGACAGCGCCATGATACCCTGAGTTAACACCCGATCGGTTAACCGTTTACCATTCTTCCCACTCTCTCCGACGACACGTTTACCCCCTCGGTCCCCCAACGAACGGCCATGTCCGAGGCCACCAGTCGCGACGACGGACCGGCGATCACCTTCTACCGGCTCCAGGCGTGTCCCTACTGCGAGCGCGTCGCTCGCACGCTCGGAGAGCTGGGACTCGAGTACCGCTCGCGGTTCGTCGAGCCGCTTCACTCCCGGCGGGACGTCGTCAAGCGCGTCGCCGGCGTCCGCACGGTCCCGGTCATCGTCGACGACGAGACCGGCGTGACGATGGCCGAGAGCGCCAACATCGTCGACTACCTCGAGTCGACCTACGGCGCCGGTTCGGACGGCGGCTCGACGACCGCTACGGAAGCGACGGCCGACGCCGGGGGGGACGACTGATGCCCGAGTTCGACGTCGTCGAACTCGAACCGACCGACCACCTCGAGCCCGGCGTAGAAGCCCCCGACTTCGCGCGACCGCTGGTCACCGACGAGTTCTGGGAGGATCGGTCGCTGTCGGAGCTGGTCGACGGACGAACGATCCTCGTGTTCACGCCGATGATCGGCTCGTTCGTCGCCAAGTACGTCTGGGACGAGCTGGCCGAGCGGGGCTGGCTCGAGCGCGAGGAGCAGGTCGTCGGGGTCACGGCCTCGACCCCCTACGGGATCTCGCGGTTCCTCGACGAGAACGACCTCGCCGTCGAGATTTTTGCCGATCCGACTAACGAGATCGCCGACGAGTACGGGATCGCCCACGACCTCGACGGGATGGCCGGCATCAGCGAGCCCCGGCTCGCGTTCGTCGCCCTCGAGGCCGACCGGACGATCGAGTCGATCTGGGTCGCCGACGAGTGGCCCGAGTTCCCCGACTACGAGGAGCTCGAGGCCGAACTCGGGCTCGACTAACGCGGTGCGTTTTTGGCGTCGCCGGACCGATCGAGCGGTATGAGCGAACTCGAGTCCGCTGCCGAAGCGATCCGGGGCGGCGAGCTGGTCGTCTACCCGACCGAGACCGTCTACGGGCTCGGTGCGAACGCCGTCGATCCCGACGCCGTCGAGTGGGTGTTCGAGGTGAAGGGACGGGACCGGTCGAAGCCGGTCTCGATGGCCCTGCCGTCGGTTCCGTCGGCCCTCGAGTACGTCCGCGCGACCGACCGCGAGCGCGAGTTCATGGCGACGTTTCTCCCGGGCCCCGTGACCGTGCTCTGCCGCCGCCGCGATGTCGTCCCCGACGAACTAACTGCGGGCGAGGATCGGGTCGGGATCAGGGTCCCGGACCACGACCTCGCGCTTCGACTCTGCGAACGGGCCGGGACGCCGGTCACGTCGACGAGCGCGAACGTCAGCGGGCGCGGGAGCGTCCGCCGGGTCGACGACCTCGAGCCGTCGATCCGCGAGGCCGTCGCGGTGACGCTCGACGGCGGCGAGACCGCAGGGACCGAAAGCACCGTCGTCGACGTCTCGAGCGGGACGATCCACCGCCGCGGTGCGGGGGCCGACGAGATCGAGGCGTGGCTCGACGCTCACTAACCGAATCCCAGCAACGACCGCAGCGTCCGCGTTCGAACGCCACACTGCTCTGCGAACTCGCAGGCTCCGCACTTCGCCCGGTTGTCGATCCTGGCCGGCGGCCCGTCGAGTTCCCGCACCGCCCGCAGCGCCCGGCGGTACCCCGCCTTCCGTCGGGTCGTGAGATCGATCCGCCGGATCGTGCCGTAAGAGGGGTACTCGAGCCAGGCGCGCTCAACCGACCGCTCGTGTTCCCACGCTAGCGCCTTCGCGGCCGCGACGGCGTGGACCGACTGGGACTCCCAGACGCCGTTCTCTGGGGGTTTGCCCGCGGAGACGAGCACGGGCTCGAGGGGGTCCTCGAGGACCTTGTGGACGATCCCGCGGCAGTGGCGCCCGGTCGCGAGGACGTCTCGCGCGGCGGGCTCGCGGAGGCGCTTCCAGTGATCCGCTTCCGCGAGCCGTCGCCGGGTCTCGGCGAGTCGATCGCGGTAGGCCGCCGGCGGAACGGCGATCGGTTCGGCCTCGAGCGCGTCGATCGACGTCTCGAGCAGGGACTCGTAGCGGGGCTCGAGATCCCGAATTTCCGTAACCTCGGGTGGGGGTTCGCGCTCGTCGTCGTCCTGCCGGCGCCGGTAGTAACACTTCCGCGGACAGTAGGCGGCCGTCCGGAGATCACTGAAGGGGACGTGTGACACGGGCGGTCTGGCCCCGCCTTCGTACAAAAACCCTCGTCTGCTCCGTGCGGAGTTCGTCGCGCTAGAAGTCGACGTCCGTCTCCATTCCCTCGGTGGCGTCCTCGAGGCCGTCCTCGCGAACGTCGGTCGCCATGCGCTCGGAGAGGGCGGCGTCGGCGAGGACGCTGTCGAACTCGTCGCGGTAGCGGTCGTTGGCCGCGCGGGATTCGTCCTGGGCCGCGGCCACACGACGGTAGCGACCGATGCGATCCTCGCTGACGTCGTACTCCTCGGCGAGCGCGGCGTCGTCCTCCTCGCGCTCCCGGATCGCGGCGAGGTCGACCTCGTCCGCGTCGCTCTCGTCGATCAGGTGCAGCGACATCCGCGCCTCGAAGACGTCGGCCTCGTCGACGCCGAGTTCCTCGGCCAGCGCCGCATCGGAGCGGTCGTCGTAAAACCCCTCCGCAACGCGAAGGTAGTCGTCGGTCGAGAACGGACCCCCGAGCCCGTAGCGTTCGTTCATCTGCGTGACGACGCTCTCGAGGCGCTCCCGGTCGGTGCGTTCGTCCTTCTCGAGGGAGCCCCGGTCGTCCTTCTGGGCTTCGGTGACGGTCTCCTCGCCGTCGGTGACGTCGGTAAAGAGATCGCGGAGTTCTTCGGTTTTCTCGTTCATGGGTGCACACTCGCGGGAGGCGTCCATATAAGCCTGTTGGCAGAACGGACCGGGAACCGCAGTTAACAGAAACTCAAAATACTCGGTTAATTTACGCAGGACGACAGCGGGGTACGGCGGACAATCTCGTGACAAGAATTAAGTCACGGCTCCCCGCCTAATTGAACATGAACGTCCTCGCGCAGACGGAGGTGACGAGGGAGACCTACTGGGGGCTCAGCAGCACGGAGTACGCGCTGTTCTATCTCCTGGCGACCGTCACGATCCTCGTCTTCCTCTACGGAGTGTACACACGATTCACGCGGTACACGGCCGGCGACGACGACCCGTTCGCCCGCCTCGACGACCTCGGCAGCCGGATCCTCTCGAGTACGAAGATCGTGCTCTCGAACGAGAAGCAGTTCAACAGGGACCTCTACGGCGGGCTGATGCACGCCTTCATCATGTGGGGGTTTCTGACCCTGCTGATCGCGACGACGATCCTCTTCATTGATGGCTACTTCTGGGAGCCGTTCCAGGGTTCGTTCTGGGTCGACGACTTCTATCTGGGCTACCAGTTCATCGTCGACGCGATGGGACTGCTGTTCGTCGTCGGCATCGGGATGGCGATGTACCGCCGGTACTGGGTTCGCAACGAACGCCTCTGGGACCGCCACACCTCAAACGAGGACGACATCTTCATCTGGACGCTGTTCGCGCTGGGCGTCGGCGGCTTCCTGCTGGAGGGACTGCGCATCTACGCGACGGGGATGCCCGACCACGAGATCGTCAGCTTCGTCGGCTGGGGGCTCGCCCTGCTGTTCCAGACGATCGGCCTGCCGACGATCGCCGGCACGGGAACCGACCCGAACCACGTCACGCTGGCCGTCTTCGGCTTCAACGCCGAGACCTTCCACTGGCTGGCCTGGTGGTCCCACTCGCTGATCGCCTTCTTCTTTATCGCGTGGATCCCCTACGCCAAGCCGTTCCACATGCTTTCGTCGTTTGCGAACGTCGTCACCCGCGACGAGAAGGCCGGCAAGCGACTGCCGAACGTTCCCGCCGATCTGGACGCCACGAACGCCGAGTCCATCGAGGACTTCACCTGGAAGGAGATGCTCGACCAGGACGCCTGTACCAAGTGCGGGCGCTGTTCGGCCGTCTGTCCCGCCAAGGCCTCCGACCGACCGCTCGACCCGCGCAACGTCATCCTCGATCTCAAAAAGTACCGCGAACACCGCGCCGAGGGCGGCGAGGAGCAGCCGATCATCGCCGACGGCGGTGCCGCGAGTGCATCGAGCGGCACGTCGTCGGGCGGAACGTCCGACGGAAGT
>NZ_JBLRWX010000011.1:0-46985 GCF_047921035.1 Natronococcus sp. | reverse complement strand
TGACGCCCGCGAACAGGAGGTCGACTACCTCTGGTACGTCGGCGACTACCCCAGCTACGACGACCGCAACAAGAAGGTCGCCCGCTCGCTGGCGACCATCCTCCAGGAGGCCGACGTCAGCTTCGGCATCCTCTTCGACGACGAAAAGTACGACGGCAACGACATCCGCCGCGTCGGCGAGGAGTTCCTCTACGTCGAACTCGCCGGCCACCACGTCGAGACCTGGGAGGACTGCGAGTTCGACACAATCGTCTGTACGGACCCCCACTCCTACAACACCTTCAAAAACGAGTACCCCGAGGTCGACTTCGAGGAGTTCGCCGACGATCCGATGATGCCCTTCGACTACGAGGCCCAGTGGAACGCGGACGGCGAGGTCGAGGTCTACCACTGGACCCAGGCCGTCGAGGAACTCGTCGACGAGGGCCGACTCGAGCTGTCGGGCACGGAACTCGATTACACCGTCACCTACCACGATCCGTGTCACCTCGGGCGGTACAACGACGAGTACGAGGCCCCCCGCGAGATCATCGAAGCGACGGGCTGCGAACTCGACGAGATGCCCCGCAATCGCGAGGATTCCTTCTGCTGTGGCGGCGGTGGCGGCGGCCTCTGGATGGAGTTCGACGAGGATCCCAAACCCAGCGAGGAACGCATCCGGGAGGCCCTCGAGGACACCGACGCGGGCTCGGGCATCGAGAAGTTCGTCGTCGCCTGTCCGATGTGTATGACGATGTACGAGGACGGGCGCAAGACCGGCGGCTTCGAGGACGACATCGAGGTCGTCGACGTCGCCGAACTGCTCGTCGAGGCGATCGATGCGCAGGAGAAGGCCGGACTCGAGGTCGCGCCGGAGTAGCTAACTGTCGGTTCTCGGCCGGAGGCCCTCCTGATATGCCCGAGCGCAGTTTCCGTATCGCTACTCGCTCGCGATCGTTTCGGGGTCGATTCGATCCACGAGACCGTCGAAATCGTCGTCGAAGCTGAGCACGGCGTCGAGATTGTAGTCCTCGACGAGTGCGATCGTACTCGCATCCGTGAAACTGAGCGAGTGGTCGGCGTACCGCTCGAACGTCTCGAGCGTCGCCTCGAACAGTTCCGGCGTTATCGTCGCGAGTTCGATCCGGTCGGGATACGGTCCGTGTCCGAGGATCCGCCGACCGAGGGTCCAGGCGTCTTCGTAGCTTCCGGTTCGAGTTCGCGTGAGCGTTATCGCTTCGTCGAACACGTAGTCGCTCGTGTACGGTTGCCCGAATCGTCCCGTCAGGACCGCACGCATCGCGTCCGTCGCCGCGTCGTGTCTCGCCGCTGCGACGTCGTGCTGAGCGAAGAAAACGCCGGTGTCGATGAAGACCGTCATTCGCCGTACAACACGTCGTCGATCTCGTCTTCGCTCGTCTCGACGCCCGAATCTACCGTTCCGGAGAGCCACTGATCGATCTCCTCGTCGGACAGCGGTTCGAAATCGTCGCGAAACGACTCGATCAGTTCGTCCTTCGACTCGTACGCACCGATGACGATTCGCTCGAGCAGTTCCTGTTGCGTGACGTTCTGACCTGTCTCGAGCCGGATCTCCGCCTGTAACTCCTCGAGTCGCGATTTCGTCGTGTCCGTGACTTTGACCGAGGTGCTCATAGCGGGTAGTAGCGGATGCTACTGAGAAAACTGTTCCGCCGGATTCGATCCGGCCACTCGGAAATCGGGGCCGAGGGTGCAAACGTACCTTTTTGCTGCGGGTCCTCGCTCCTGCGGTCGCTCGAACCACTTGCAAAAATCTACACGCTAAAAAGTCGCTCGCTCCCGCTGGTCGCTCGCGGGTGCTGCGCTCGACGACCGGCTGCGGCGGTATCAGTTCCGTCTGTACCGATCAATCCGAGGATCCGGCTCGCGTCGACGTCGCTCCGCTCGAAGCGGTCTCGACCGACTGCAGTTCCGCGACGTACTCGAGGAAGTTCTCGAAGACGAGCTTCGCCTCGCACGCGCTCCGGTAGTTCTCGTCGGTGATCTCCGCGAGCACCGAGTCGCGCCGTTCGTCCGACAGCTCCTTGCGGTGGACGAGTTCGCGGGCCGTCTGCTGGTCGTACTCGGGGTGGAACTGGACGCCGAAGACCCGGTCCTTGCGGAAGCCGTGGTTGGAGTAGTCGTTTGCGGCGAGCGGTTCGGCGCCGGCGGGCAGCGCCGAGACCTCGTCGGCGTGGCTCGTGAAGGCGGTGAACTCGCTCGAGATCCCCTCGAACAGCCGGGACTCGCCGGAGTGTTCGATCCCGCTGTAGCCAACCTCGTAGGCGCCCATATCCTCGACGGTACCACCCAGGACGTCGGCGAGCAGCTGGTGGCCCCAACAGATCCCCAGGAACGGCACGTCGCGAGCGATCGCCTCGTCGACCCACTCCTTGGTCGCGTGGATCCACTCCTCGGCCCAGTAGACCGACGTTCGCGAGCCCGTGACGACGGCGCCGTCGAAGGCGAACGTCTCGGGTAGTTCCCCCTGCGTGATGTCGAACTCCGCCAGCGAGGCGTCGAGTTCGCGTCGAAAGTTTCGTGTCGTGTTCGCGTCCTCGTGAGCTGCGTTCAGGACGGCGATGCGTAGCTGACCCATCACCACTCCCTGGCCGCTCGGAGGAAAAATGCCTTCTGCTACGGCCGGGCGTTGCCGGAAGTTCGGAGCGGCATCCTCGAGCCGTACCGATCCGGGGACGGCTCACGCTCGACGGTAACTCCCGTCGTCGCTCCGGCGGAACCGCTCCCCGGTGTCGAGCCAGCCGTCGACGAACCCCAGCGTCTCGCTCGAGGCCGCCTCGCTGCCGTCGCGGTCGTCGGCAGGTGTTGCGTACTCGTCGGCGACCACCGGGCCCGAAAGCTGTAACCGTCCCGTCGTCTCCCCCTCGAGGACGGCTCCCTCGTCGTCGACCAGTCGCGCGTCGCAGTCGAGCACCGGCTTCCCGATCGCCTCGCCGTCGGTCGGTCCCGACACCGTCCGGGTCGTCGCCGTGGGACACGCCGGCGTGCCGTAGGCCCGCGAGACCGCGACGCCGTGCTCGAGCAGCGTCTCCACGGACGCTTCCTCGACGGTGTGATCGCAGATCGCGCGCTCGAGGCCCGCGAGCGCGCCGGCGTTCTCGTCGATCGCGAGTTCGCGGATCGGCGCCCGTCGGCCGGAGACGACCGTCACCCCGCTCTCGTCGATCGCCGCCAGGGTGTCGCCGGGATCGAACGCGCGGTCGAGCAGGAGGCGGCCGCCGGCGTACAGCACGGGGAGCGCGGTTCGAAACAGCCCGTCGGCCGTCGACAGCGGGTCGAGGACGAACCCCGAGTCCTCGCGGGAGAGCCCCCACTCGAGGACGGCGTCGATGCAGTTCCACTCGAGGGTTTCCGACAAGAAGGTCGCCACCGACTCGCCCGACTCGTCGTGGATCGCGAGCAACGGCGCGTCGTCGCCCCGCTCAGTTCCGGCGTCGACGGCCGACGCGTCGGCCGCCGCGAGTTCCTCGAGCGTCACGGTTCGATCGGAGGGAATCGAGCGAACGAGATCGCGCTGGGCCGCCTCGGCGACGACGACGGCCGGCTCGAGAACCTCGAACGGACGGGTTACGGTCGCGGGCGTCAGCCGGTGCGAGATCGGGGCGAGCGTCGCCCCGAGTCGGCGACACGCGAAGACGAGCGCCAGCGACGCCACCCGGTTCCGGGTGACGAGACAGACGGTGTCGCCGGGGTCGACGCCGCGGTCCTCGAGCGCGCCCGCGAGCCGACCTGCGATCCGGGACAGCTCCGCGTAGGTGACGCGGTCCTCGTGGACGGTTTCGGCCGGCGCGTGGAGCCGGTCCTCGGAGGCGTCGACGATCGCCGTTCGGTCGGGAAAGCGCTCGGCGCGACGAGCCAGCGAGAGAGTCACGTCGGCGTCTTCGGCGGCCAGCGCCGTAGTAGCATAGGGGGACAAGCGCAAGCCCCGACCGACCGATCACCCCTCGTCGTCTGCCCGCGACTCGAGAAAGCCCAGCAGCCGATCGTTGATCGCCCGGGATCGCTCGATCCCGACGAGGTGGCCCGCTCGAGGGAGCGGGACGAACTCCCCCCGGGGAAGCCCGGCCGCGAGGTCGCGGCCGGCCTCGGCCGGAACGAGTTCGTCGGCGGTACCGTGGAAGACCCGCGTCGGCTGGGTCACCTCGACGAGCCAGTCGTCGGCGTCGAACCCTTCGAGAGCGGCGAGCTGGGCCGTCCATCCCTCCCTGGTGGCGTCGCCGTCGGCTCGCCAGTCGACGATGCCATCAACGATATCGGGCTGGTTCGTGCGGAAGTCGGCCGAGAGGCCCGTCTCGAGCGATTTCCGGAGCGCCGCGCGGTCGTCGGGGTCGGCGAGCAGGGGCTCGAGGTCGAACGCCGCTCTCCGAGCCGCGGTGCCGAGCACGGATAGCGTCGCGACCCGCGTCGACTCCCGGGCCGCGGCGAGCGCAACCGCACCGCCCAGTCCCGCGCCGACGAGGTGAGCGTTCCGGGCGTCGACGGCCGCGAGGACCGTCTCGAGGTCCGCGACGAGCGTCTCCATCGAGTACGGTCCGGGCGGCGCGTCGGATCGACCGGTCCCCCGGAGATCCCAGACGACGGTCTCGTAGGGACCGGTCAGCGCGGCGTGTTGCCACCCCCACGACCAGCCCCCGAGGCCGGCCTCGGGGACGAAGACGACGGGCTCACCCTCGTCCTCGCCCCCGCTCTCGCGGTGGTAGTACAGCGAGACGCCGTCGTTCGAAACGGTAGACATACTCGAGGAATAGCGTTCGCGGCCCAGGTCGGTTTCGGTTCGCGAGTACCGGTGTCAGGCCGCGAGGTACGACTCGGCGGCCGCGGCGAGGGTCTCGCCGGCGACGAGCACGTCCTCCCACGCGATCGTCTCCTCGGGGAAGTGGGCCTGCCCGATGTTCCCCGGACCGAACAGGACCGTCGGGATTCCGGCCTCGACGTAGTGTCGGCTGTCGGCACCGTAGGTCCCGGCCCGCGGGTCGATCGCCTCGAGCCCCTGGGCCGTCATCGCCGACTGCACCGACCGGACCACCGGCTCGTCGGGGTCGATCTCGGCGGGCTCGAACTGGATCGAGAACCGCTCGAACTCGCAGTCGACGTTGGTTTCGGCGACGGCCTCGGCCAGCCGCCGGTCGAACTCCCGCTCGACCTCGTCGACGGTCTCGCCCGGCGCGACGCCGATGCGGATCTCGGCGACGAGTTCGTCCGCGACCGACGACGCCCAGCGCCCCGCCTCGAGGCGGCCGACACAAACCGGCCACGCGATCGGGAACTCCTCGTACAGGGGGTGGGAGACGCGTTCGCCACGTTCGGCCTCGAGGTCCTCGAGCGCCCGTCGGATCCGCTCGAACGCCGGCAGCACCGACTCGCCGCGCCAGCGCGTCGCCGCGTGGGCGGAGCGGCCCTCGAGCCGGAGCCGTTTCATCAGGCTCCCTTCGGTCGCCACCACCGGGCGACAGTCGGTCGGCTCGGCGACGATCGCCGCGTCCCGCGAGAAGGGGTAGGGGTTGTCCAGGGCCGCGGCGGCCGCGCCGATCCCGCCTTCCTCCTCGCCGGCGACGCTCTCGACGACGATCCGGCCGTCGATCTCGGGGCTCGAGGCCTCGAGCTGGCGGGCCGCGAACGCACAGGCCGCCAGCCCGCACTTCATGTCCGCTGCACCCCGCGCGGTGAGCCGGCCGTCGGCCCACCGGGGCTCGAACGGATCGCCCTCCCAGCCGCTGCCCGCCGGCACCACGTCGATGTGGCCGTTCAGGACGAGCGTCTGCCCGGCGTCGGGGTCGCCGAACTCGAGCACGCCGGCGACGCTCGGCCTCTCGGCGGTTTCGATCTCGTCGGGGTCGCTCGGGAAGGATGGGTGGGCCGCGAGCACCTCGGCGTCGGCCTCCCAGCTGTAGGTTTCGAACCCCCACTCGACGAGCCGTTCGCGGAGCCACTCCTGGGCGGGCGCTTCGTTTCCGGCCGTCGTCTCGAATCGGCAGAGTTCGTCGGCGAACGACCGTAGCTCGGCGTCCCACGCCGTCTCGAAGTCCATGCACGGAGCGAGGGACCGCGCCTACAAAATACCGCGTGGCATCGAGGTGCTCGAGCGGAGCCCGAAAGCGCGGTCAGGCCGACTGCCTGTCCTCCCACCAACGCTTGAGGAACGGGCCGAACAGCAGCGCCGCGATCAGGGTCGAGAGGATAAGGGAGAGCCAGCGGCCGTACTCGAGCGGGTTGACGAAGATCATGTACGAACCGTCCGAGAGCTGCAGGGCGGTGTAGAGGTTCTCCTCGGCGATATCCCCGAGGACGACCCCGAGGACGAACGCGATCACCGAGTAGTTGTACCGCACCATGTAGAAGCCGATCACGCCAAAGACGATCACGGTCAGGATGTCGATCGGGTTGATCCGCAGGGCGTAGGTCCCCAAAAACGAGAGGACGACGACCATCGGGATGATGTAGTCCGTGTCGATCTTCGTCAGGTACCCCAGCCGGGTCACCGCCGACAGCCCGAAGACGAGGATAACGACGTTGCCGACCAGCAGCGCTAGCAACATGGTGTACGTCAGCGTGAGTTCGCCGCTGGGATCGAACATGCTCGGCCCCGGTCGGAGGTCGTGCATGAGCAGGCCGCCGATGAGGACGGCCGTCGAGGAACTGCCCGGAATGCCAAACGAGATGGCGGGAACGAGCGAGCCCGCGACGGTGCCGTTGTTCGACGCTTCGGAGGCGATAACGCCGATCTCGTTGCCCGACCCGAAGGAGTCGGGATCGCTCGAGGAGCGGACCGCCTCGGAGTAGGCGACGAAGTTCGACACTGTCGCGCCCGCGCCGGGAATCGCACCGACGATCATCCCGATGTTCGCGGACTTGAACACCGTGATCGGGTGTTTGACCGTCGACCGGATCCCTTCGGTGATACCCGCCCTGTCGATCGTAACCTCACCTTTCGCGATGCCGCCCTCCTGGCCGGCGAGTTTCATCATCTCCGCGATCGCGAACAGCCCGATCAGGACGGCGACGAAGTCGATGCCGTCGTAGAGGTACATCGTCTCGCTGTAGCGCTGGTCGAGCGACATCGGTGCGATACCGACGGTCGTGACCAGCAGTCCGGCCACGCCCGCGAGGATCCCCTTCGCGAACGACCCCCGGGTGACGACGGTGATCATCGCCAGTCCCAGGATCGCCACGAGGAACCGCTCGGGCGTCCCGACCGCGAGCACCATCTCGATCAGCGCGGGCGAGAACAGGATCAACGCGGTGATCGTAAAGAGGCCCGCGAACGCCGAGGCGGTGGCGGAGATGGCGAGCGCCGTCGCCGCCCGCCCCTGCTGTGACATCGGATAGCCGTCGAACATCGTCGCCGCCGAGGAGGACACCCCCGGCGTGTTGATGAGGATCGCGGCGATCGAGCCGCCGTACATCGAGCCGCTGTAGACGCCCACCAGCAGGATGATCGCGTTGGCGGCCTCGAGCGGCAGGGTCAACGGCAAAATGATCGCCATCCCCAGCGGCGGACCGAGTCCGGGCAGGCCGCCCACGATGATGCCGATGAGCACGCCGGCGAGCAGCCAGATCATCGTCTCGACGGTCAACAGCGCCTCGACCGCGCCGACGAAGGATTCGACCGTCATGCGAGTACCACGCCCCACTGGAGCAGGTCACCGGCGTGGATCCAGAGGCCGAGCAGGTCGTCCGGCGCCGGGAGTTCCCAGCCGGTGAGCCACCCCTCGGCGATGTCGTCCTGGATCAGGTCGTAGAACAGGTAGGCGGTAACGAAGCTGAGGACGGTGAGCGCGACGGCTTTGACCACGCTCATCCGAGCCCAGATCGCCCAGGCGACGACGAAGATCGGCGTCGCGTACAGCATTCCGATCGTGAAGGTCAGCAGCATGTAGCCGACACAGAGCAAGCCGGTGACGACCGGCCCCTTCGGGTCGTCGATCTCGTAGACGTACATCGCGGCCGAGTCGCTCTCCTCGTCGCCCGACGATGCGTCGGCGTCGGCCGCTTCCGGATCGGCCTCGTCGGCCGGCAGCTCCTCGAGGTCGGTCTCGTCGGTCGGCGCGTCCGTCGTCTCCTTGTCGCCCATCACCTGCATCGGCTCGGCGACGAACGACTCGACGGACTCGCCGAACCGCTCGCGGAAGCCGACCGCCGCGACCAGCAACGCGACGCCCGCGAGAAGCTGAACCAGTCCGCCGCCGTCCTCGAGCAAGACGGTACCGCCGCCGTACGCGAGGTACGCACCCAGGCCGGCGCCGACCAGCGGGGCGACGACGGTCAGGTAGTTCCGGGCAAGCAGGAGAAAGGCGAGGACGACCGTTCCGCCGGCCATGAGCTGCGGGAACGTCTGGGCGTCCGGGGCGAACTCCGAGGCGCCCCGGTACATGTAGAGTCCGACGACGAAGAACAGCACCAATAGGACGTGTTCCATCGTCGGTCGCTCGCCGAGCACCGTCTCGAGGGGGTCCCGAACGCGGTCCGCGACCGAGCCTACGCTGTCGTCCTGTTCCATGGCTGGTGCCGTCGGACGGCGATGAGTGAGGGTGCGTCTCGGCCGGCGCCGGTTCCGATGCGATATCGTCGGCAAGCGCTGCTAACAGCAGCGATAACGGTAGATTCGTTCCGTAACATCTCTCTTTTTGGTGGCTTCACGGGCAACGTGGTCGGCGTCTCGATTCGGAAACGGCTTCGACGGTCCGGGTCGGCGACTACTCCTCGGCGTCCGCGTCCTCGACCATCTGCTGGAACTCGTCGAAGCCGCCGATCGCGTCCTCGACCTGCGATTCGATCTCGTCGACGCTGCCGACGTACTGGTCGGCGGCGTCGTCCATGTCGCCGAACTCGACGATGTTCCCGGTCTCTTCCTCCCACTCCTGGGTATCCTCGTGTTCGGTCGCCTCCCGGACCGCCTCCATGATGACCTCGCGTTCCTCCTCGGGCGTCTCCGGTGGCGCGACCTGCACCTGGTAGAACTCCGTGATCCAGGCCAGGCTGTCGCCGTAGTCCGTGATCGGATCGATCTCCGGGAACGTCCCCGTGAGGTCGATGTCCATCAGGTTGACGATGGCGCGTGCCTCGCCGGACTCGACCGCGGAGATCGCGGAGGTGTTCGTCGCGATGCCGGCCGCGACCTCGTCGCTCAGGACCGCCTCCTGGACCGGACCGCCGCCGTCGTACGGAACGATGTTGTCGGCGTTGAGGTCGTACTCGTCCTGGAGCAACAGCGTCGTCAGGTGACTGTCGCTGCCGGCGCCCTGGTACGCGAAGCCGCTGATCTCGCCGTCGGCGTAGCCGTCTCGGAGTTCGTCAAACGTTTCGATGTCGTAGCTGTCGTTGATGATGATCGTGTAGCCGAACACGCCCGAGTGGGCGATCGGCTCGAGGTCGTCGGGGTGCCAGCCGTCGACCTCCTGGGCCCGCCAGGTGAAGCTCCATCCCGGCGGGTTGACGGTCCCGAACGTGTAGCCGTCCGGATCCTGCTCGACGAGCCACTCGCTGCCGAGCATGCTGCCGGCCCCCTCCCGGTTGTCGATCTCGATCGACTGGTCGAGCGGGTCCTCCATCAGCGGCGCCATCTGGCGGGCGTACGTGTCCGTTCCGCCACCCTCTCCCCAGGGAATCATCCACGTCAAGGATTCGGAGGGGAAGTCGTCCCCGTTATCACCATTCTCGTCCCCGAGACACCCCGCGAGTCCGGTCAATCCCACAGCCCCAACTGCACCCGTTGTCTGGACGAACGTTCGTCGGTCCATGATAACCGAGAACACGAATCAGGAGTACATAATAGTTTTGAATATCCGGAGAGAAGCGATCCGGAAAATTATTGAGTTTTCCGTATTATTCGGCGGACCGTTACTGGTTACATATCCCGACGCGATTCCTGGATAAATGTAATCTTCACTTCAAGAACTGGCGTCGAATCCTCCGTAAATATATCCTCCCGCTTCCCTACCGTCTCGCATGGACGACCGAACGGCGAGAAACCGAGTCGAGGAGGCGATCGCGGATCGGGAGGACGAGCTGCTGGAACTGCTCGAGGACCTCGTCGCCGCGAAGTCGGTGACGGGATACGAACCGCGCGGACAGGACGTGATGTGCGAGGCGTTCGACGACCTGGGGCTCGAGGTCGACACCTGGGAGCCAAGCGTCGAGGACCTCGAGGGCCACCCCGGCTTCTTCCGGACGTCGTCGTACGACGAGCACGGCTACGAGGGCCGGGAGAACGCGGTGGCGACCGTTCCGGGCGCCGGCGACGGTCTGACGCTCGCTCTCTCGGGGCACATCGACGTCGTCCCCGCAGATCCGGAGTCGGCCTGGGAGTCCGACCCCTGGACGCTCCGCCGCGAGGGCGACGAACTCTACGGCCGGGGCGTCTCCGATATGAAGGGCGGGCTCGCCGCCATGCTCGTCGCCGTCGACGCCCTGCAGGACGAGGGGATCGACCTCGCGGGCGATCTCTACGTCCAGAGCACGATCGAGGAGGAAGCGGGCGGGGTCGGCGGCCTCCTCTCGGTCCTCGAGCGGGGCTACGTCCCCGACGCAGCTATCGTTCCGGAGCCGTTCGGTCTGCCGAACGTCGGCATCGCCAGCGCCGGGGTGATGTTCTTCGACGTCACGGTACCGGGAAAGAAGGCCCACGCCGCCTGGGGACACCAGGGCGTCAGCGCCTTCGACAAGGCCTGTCTCGTTCGCGGCGCGCTCGAGAAGTTGAACGACGAACGGCAGGCGACCATCGACTTCCCGCCGGCCTACGGCGCCGATCCCGACCTCGAGGGCCACGTGACGAACATCAACCTGGGCGTCGTCGAGGGCGGCGACTGGCCCGCCTCGGTGCCCGCCGAGGTGCTGTTGAAGGGACGGGTGGGGTGGCCCCCGGGCGAGAGCCGCGCCGAGGTCCGCGAGGCGATCGAGAGGGCGATTCGAGACGCCGCGAGCGAGGACGAGTGGCTCGCCGAGAACCCGCCGATCGTCGAGTGGACCGGCTGGAACGCCGCGCCCCACGAGGTCCCCCGCGACGCCGAGATCGTCGAAACCGTCAAAGGGAACGCCGAGTCGATCACCGGCGAGGCGGGAACGTTCGTCGGCGGCAACGCCGCGCTCGACGAGCGGTTCTACCAGCGGTACTACGACGTTCCCGTCGTTACGGCGGGTCCCTACGGGCCGAACCTCCACGGCGTCGACGAGTACACGACCGTCACGTCGCTGCTCGAGACCGCCCGGACGCTCGCGACGTCGGCGATCGACTACTGCGGGCTCGCGGAGTAACTCACGAGGCTCGAGCGTTCGCGCCGTCACCCGCCGGCGTCCGTGGATCACGACACGCCAGCGATGTGAGAGGTCCACACTTATTTCCCGAAAGATCGTCTCGTGAGATGGAATGGCAAACCAACACCACGGACACCGCGTCGACTACCACCTCAGCGACGCCGACCACAACATCCACAACGCGTGGGACAACAGCCTCGAACCCGTTCTCACGGTCGAACCGGGCGACGTCGTCCGATTCGAGTGCCGTGACGCCGTCGACGGTCAGGTGACGATCGAGTCCGGTCCCGAGGAGTTCTCGAACGTCAGCTTCGATCCCGTCCACCCGCTGACGGGCCCCGTCGCCGTCGAGGGGGCCGAACCGGGCGACGCCCTCGTCGTCGAACTGCGCAGCTTCCAGCACAAGGGCTGGGGGTACACGGGCTTTTTGCCGGGAGAGATGGGACTCGGTCTCCTTCCCGAGGAGTTTCCGGAGGCCGGGGTTCACATCTGGGACCTCGAGGACGACGTCGGTCACTTCGTCAACGGAATCGAGGTACCGCTGGACCCGTTCCCGGGGACGATCGGCGTCGCACCGGCCGAGTCGGGCGAACACGACACGCTCCCGCCCCGTCGCGTCGGCGGCAATATGGACGTCAAACACATGACCGCGGGCTCGACCGTCCGTCTCCCCGTCGAGGTCGACGACGCCCTCTTTTCGATCGGCGACTGTCACGCCGCACAGGGCGACGGCGAGGTGTCGGTGACGGGGATCGAGGCGCCGATGTTCGTCACCGCCCGGTTCGACCTGCAGAAGGACGCCGACATCGAACAGCCCCAGTTCGAGACCGATGGCCCGTTCACGCCGACCGGGCGCGACGAGCGGATGTACGGGACGACCGGGATCGCCGACGATCTGATGGAGGCGGCTCGGCTCGCGGTGCGACACATGATCGATCACCTCCACGAGAAGCGCGATCTCACCCGCGGGGAGGCCTACATCCTCTGTTCGGCCGCGGTCGACCTGAAAATCAACGAGATCGTCGACGCGCCGAACTGGGTCGTCTCGGCGTACCTGCCCGAGAGCATCTTCCCCGACTCGGGTGTCGACACGATCTGAGCCGACGGGTCGAACGTCGACACCAGTCGGCTCAGGCGTCGAGAACCTGCCGGACGACGTCGGGCGCGTCCTCGAGCGCGTCGTCCAGTTCGTCGACGTTCGGCCCGCCGCCCTGGGCGAAGTCCGGCGGGCCGCCCCCGCCGCCGCCGACCTTCGCGGCGAGTTCGCCGACGACCTCGCCGGCGTTGACGCCGATGTCGTCGGGAACCGCGACGACGAACTGTGCGCCGCTCTCGCCGCTTCCGAGTACTGCGATCTTGCCCTCATCACGGATCGCGGTCGCGGTCGCGCGAAGCTCGTCCATGTCGGCGTCGATGCGGTCGACGACCGCCGTCGTCTCGCCGACGTCGACCTCCTCGCCGCCGCCACCGCCGCCGGCGCGGGCCGCGGCGAGCTGTTCCTGGAGGTCCTCGATCTCCTTGCCGCGGGCCTTCCACTCCTCGAAGAACCGTTCAGCGGTGTCCGGTACCTCGTCGGGGGAGACGTCGAGCACGTCGGCGGCCGCGTAGAGGGCGTCCTCGGTCTCCTGGGTCGCCTCGACGGCGGCCTCGCCGGCGGCGAACGTCAGCCGCTCGACGCCGTCCTGGACCCGCTCGCTCGAGCGGATCTTGATCGCACCGATCTCGCCGGTGCGGGCGACGTGGGTGCCCCCGCAGGCCTGGACGTCCTCGTCGACGTGGATCAGCCGGATCTGCTCGCCCGGCGGAATGCCGCCCTGGTAGAGGTCGAACCCGTGTTCGGCCTCGGCGTCGTGGCGGTCGGGCCACTCCTGGGTGACCGGAGCGTTGTCCATCACGACCCCGTTTGCCGTCCGTTCGATTCGCTTGACGTCCTCGCGGTCGATCCGGTCGTAGTGGCGCAGGTCGATCCGCGAGGAGTCGACGCCCTTCTGGGCGCCGGCCTGGCGGACGTGGTCGCCGAGCACCTGCCGGGCGGCATGGATGACGATGTGGGTCGCCGTGTGGTGACGCATCAGCTGTCGGCGCCGATCGACGTCGATGTACCCCTTCACGAACTCGCCCTTGCCCGGGTGGGCGTCTGTCCGGTGGAGGATGACGCCGTCCTCGATCTGGACGTCCTCGACCTCGACGGTGGCGTCGTCGGTCGAGAGCGTCCCCGTGTCGGCGGGCTGGCCCCCGCCCTCGGGGTAGAACATCGTCTGGTCGAGCACGACGTCGTAGCCGTCCTCGCGCTCGAAGACGTCGAGGACGACGGCCTCGAACTCGGTGCGTTGCTGGTCGTCGTAGTATAGCTTCTCCGTCTCGGGGAGGTCCTCGAACCGGGAGTCGGTCTCGCCTGCCGCCTCCTCGAGGGCCTCGACGGTGTCGTGGCGCTGTGCGACGAGGCTGTAGAAATCGTCGGGGACGTCGACGTCGGCCCCGGCCTCGGCCGCGATCTCCTCGACCATGTCGGGCTGGATCCCGTGGGAGTCGTACAGTTCGATCAGCTCCTCGGTCGGGATCGGTTCGCCCTTCTTGGCGTACTCCGTCGCGAGGGCCTCGACCCGGCGACCGCCCCGTTCTAAGGTCTCGCGGTACTTCTCGACCTCGGTGCGGACGATGTCACGGATCGTGTCGCGGTTCTCGTACTCGAGGCGCTCGGCCTGCATGTCGACGAGTTCGTCCAGCGGCGCGTCGACGCCGACGTTGTCACAGAGCCGCTTCGTCCGGCGCAGCACCATCCGGGCGAGGTAGCCCGTGCCGACGTTCGAGGGGACGATTCCGTCGCCGAGCATGTACGCGAGGGTGCGGCAGTGGTCGGCGATCGCGTAGATGTCCTCGAGGGGCACCATCAGTTCCTCGAGTTCGGCGGCGTCGACGTCGAGTTCGGCGGCGATCTCCTTGCGGGCGGTTTCCATATCCTCGGCCTCGTCGATGTCCATGTGGCCCGCCAGCTTGGCGGCGCGGTGGACGAGCTCGGCCTCCTCGTCGGAGTGATCGACCTCGGCGTTCTCCTTCAGGAAGTCGATCATGTCGGGGTAGATCGCCTCGTAGACCGTCGGCGTCCCCTGGGACACCCAGGTCCAGCGCTCGAGGCCGTAACCCGTGTCGACGATGTAGGTGTCCATCGGGCTGTAGCGGTTGCCGTCTTTCATCTCGTACTCGCCGTCCGGATCCTGCTCCATCGACATGAAGACGAGCGTGGCGAGTTCGACGCCCTTGAAGATGACCTCGATCGCGGGGCCGGCGTTGCCGCCGCCGACCCACGGATCCTCGATGTAGATGACCTCCTCGAGGTCCACACCCATGGAGGCGAAGAACTCGTCGCAGAGCTCGACGGTGCGATCCTTCCAGTAGACTTCGCCCTGGTAGGCGTACTGGTCGGGATCCTCGAGATCCTCGCGCGCGTTGAACGCGTGGTGGGCCATCATCTCGAAGGCCATCGTGTGTCGGCCCGTCTTCCCGACGTTGTCGATGTCCTGCATCCGGATGCAGGGCTGGGAGATGGTCAGCGGGTTCGCTGGCGGCGGCGTCTCGCCGCTCGTTACGAGCGGCTGGAAGTCGTAGATCGACGCCTGGGTCAGCAAGACGTCGTCGCGCCAGCGGTTCGCCGCGACGGGGTAGGGCTCGATACGCTCGTGGTCGTGCTCCTCGAAAAAGGAGAGGAACGTCTCTCGCATCTCCTCCAAGCTGTGCTCCTCGTCGAACCCGGGGTTGCCGATGAAGTCGTACTCCTCGCAGGGCGGCTCGCCGCAGGTCTCTCGCTCGTGGTCGCGCGTCCAGAAGTGGGCGCCACAGGAGGGACACTCCTTGCGTTCGAAGCCTTCCTCCTCGAAGTACTCGAGGCGGTACTCCTCCTCCAGTTCACTCATTACACGTGTGTTGGCCCCGCAGCGGGTAAAATAGTTCCGCAACCGTTATTCGGGATAGATCGCCCAACGACGGCGGTCTCGGGCTCGAGGGCTGTCGATCGACGCCCCGAAATCCGTCGTCACCGGTACGCGAACGCCACCGTCAGCAGGACGACGACCGTACTCGCCAGCGCGACGACGGCGACGACCGTGTCGTCGACCTCGAGCCAGACGAGTGGAGCGAACGCGAGCAACAGGACACCACAGCCGATCGCGACGAACCCGAGCCGACGGCCCGTCTCCCGGTCGACGTTCGGCGTCGTCAGTAGCTCCCGGCGGTCCCGAACCGCGACGAGCCAGCCGAGGACGAAACACAGCAGCGCGCTCGCGAGGATCGTCGCCGTCGCGACGAGCGCCGAGGTGAACTCGAGGACGATCGCCCCAGCCAGCGCGAACAGTCCGACGCCGACGATCCCGAGGACGGCGGCGTTCGCTCGAGCGCTCGCCTCGTCGTCCGGCTCGAGGCCGTACAACCGCCGCGTCCAGCTCCCGGAGCGAAGCGACGCCAGCGCGAGCGCGAGACAGCCGACGGCGACGGCGAGGAGGACGGCGATTCCACCGGTCGAGGGGGCCACGGCTGGCGAGCGGTACGTTCCGAACTGCGAAAGTCACGTCGACGAATCGATATCAGTAGCGTGAGTCTCCTTTGAGAACCGTTTCTGGGACTCCGTTGGGCAGTTCCAGACACTACACGCACGAATGCATCGTCCGGCCTCGAGTCTCCAGTACCGGCCAACCGCCGCGGTGGGACTGAAAGGGGCTGGGCCGCTCGAGGGGCGAGACGACGTAAGCACTGCACCGAGCGAAGCGAGGGAGGCGCGCAGCAAGTCGCAGTCCACGAGCGGCCCAGGGGCTTTCGCGCTGATACCGACGGGTAGCAGGTCCTGTTCACCCGAACACAGGGGTTCACCACGCCCTCCCCAACCGATTCGCTCACGTTGTTCGCTCATCCCTCGTGCGGTATTGCCGACCGCCCTCGCTTGCGCTCGGTCGGTCGACAGCGCACGCCCCCGCAACGAGGGGTGGTCGATATCTGGTGATACGAAGTTCCCCTGTACGTAACAGGTGTTTCACAAGCCACACTGAATAACGAACTCGCAGCCCGACTACCGGTGCCGAACGTCGCGTTCAGTCCTCGTTCTCGAGCGCCAGCGACGCCAGCATCGCCTCGAGCTGGAGGCGTTCGTTCGCCCCCTCCGTGATCCGGTAGTCGACCTCGCCGAGGCGCTCGAGCAGTCGAACGGTCGCTTTCTCGGGGATGTCGAACTGCCACGCGGAGCGGTGGAGCTGGTCGATCACGTCCCCGCCCGCCAGTCCGCGCTCGGTCAGCAGGTCCTCGAGGGCCGCGCGGGCGGCCGTGAAGTCGCCGTCGATGGCCTGATCGACCATCGCCTCGACCTCCTCGGGTCGCGCGGTGGAAGTGATCGCGAAGACGGTCTCCTCGTCGACGACTTCGCCCATCACGGCCGCGGCCTGGAGCCCGTTGATCGCCTTACGCATGTCGCCGTCGGCCGCGTAGACGAGCGCGTCGACGCCGTCGTCGGTGACCTCGATCCCCTCGTTGGCGGCGATCTCGCGGATCTGCGCTTCGACGGCGTCCTCGGTCAGTTCTGTAAACCGGAAGACGGCACAGCGAGACTGAATAGGGTCGATGATCTGGCTCGAGTAGTTACACGAGAGGATAAAGCGGGTGTTGCTCGAGAACTGCTCCATCGTCCGTCGCAGCGCAGACTGGGCGTCGGAGGTGAGGGCGTCAGCCTCGTCGAGAAATATAATTCGGTGATCGTAGCCGCCGAACGAAGAGCGCGCGAAGTCCTTGATCCGATCGCGGACGACGTCGATCCCGCGCTGGTCCGAGGCGTTCAACTCGAGGAAGTTCTCGCGCCAGTCGTCGTCGTAAACCTCGCGGGCGATGGCCTGGGCTGCGGTCGTGTTGTGCATAACGGTCGGAACGTCACCTGCGACGTAGTTTCGCGTTCCGGGGACAGTGAGATCGTAGACGCGACGCTCGTCTTCCACTCGCTCGATGTCGGTTACTCGGTCGAAATAGAGCGTCTCTCGCGAAAGACGGTCGAGTGCAACCAGTTGTTCGACGACTTCCATCGAACACATCTCCGATGCGACGTCGAGAATTCGACCAGAAACGGTCTCGAATCGCGGTAGCGACGCGAGATCGTGATCGTCGTTCTCGAGAAGGTTCCGCACGTCCATCCCGGTCAGTTTCGTGCCGTCGGCGATTCGGTTGTCCGAGACGCTGAGCGAGTCGATCGCCTCCCGCAGCGATTCTTGGACGGAGACGGTGTTCGGCGTCTCGGTACGCGATGCGAGCGTGACGAGCAACTCGCCTGCACGGCTCGCAACTGGCGATCGCCGCCCGTCCGAGTATTCGAGCAGGCGATCGCTTCTTATTCCGGTCGCTGCCTGGATCTGCTTTCGCGACTCGAGCGGTTCCAGTTCGCTCCGCTGATCGACCCACGTCGCTGGCACGGCACTCACCGACTGGATATCGCCACGAACTCGTTCGATATCCTGTTTTACCTTCTGTGCCGCCTCGAGGCGGGCGGATGCCGCCTCGAGAACGCGATCGATGTCCTCGAGATAGGATTCACGGCCAGGGTTTTCGGGATTCAACGAGTCGGTGATCAGCGGTTCTTTCGTTAGGGAAAGAGTCTGGCACAGGTCGTCGACGGCATTCTGAGCGGGAATTGTATCGTGGTTCGGATTTCCGGTACCTTCCGTAACGTCGGCGAGTCGGTCGCACTTGTAGTCGATAGTGAATCCGATGGTGTTCTCGAACTGAGAAAGCGCCGAAACTCCAGAGAGATATAGTGTGTGGTACTCGCGAGTCGTCCCAGAGCCGTTTGTCGCCGCCTTTTCGTCCCGTTTTCGCCGTACCGGGATCCCGAACGAGGCGAGCAGGTACGAACAGAGCGTGATGAGTGATTTATCCTTCTGTGTCAGTTCGACCGTTGCCTGTTCCGCGACGTAGGCTTCCGAATCGAAGACGGCTTGCAGGAAGGCCGCGCGAGCGTTTGCCGGAGCGTGGATCAGGGTTGACCCAACCGCGGACGTCGGCGAATCACCGAAAACGTCGAAACACGACTCGAGGAAGTGGTGGAGCGACTTGGTTCGAAGTTCCACGTATGGAACGTCTTTTTGAACGCCGCGGGTCGTCTCGACGTCGAACAGATCCTGTGCGAGTCGTTCGAACGATTTGCGGAGTGCTTCGTCGGTGTTGTAGAACTTGATGCGGCCGTTCTCGATACGCGCTTCGCTGACCGCGAGACCGACGAAACGTGCTAGCTCCGGCGTAAGTTCCCACGGAGGCACAATCGGACTGGACCGTCTGTTGAACGGTGTTACGTAGCGGACCGATTCGACGTGAGATCGAAGTTCCGATTCCTCGACGTTGAGTGATCGGAGATAGCCGAGAGAACAGGTTGTCGAGGCTTCTTCGAGGTCGATCGATACCGTTCGCGCGTAATTCGCAGCAGTTTTCCGGGAAATATCGTACTCGCTAGCGATTTCCTCGACCGTATAACCGCGACGAAGACAACCGAGTACCGTCTTCTTCTGTCCGACAAAATTTTCTTCGGCCGGAATCTCGTATCGCGTGGCAAACGACTCCGAAACGGTGACCAACGTCCGGTTGCCGTCCATCGACGAAAGCCAGTTGAGCGACGTATCCGAGTCGTCGGCGACCGGCGTTTCCAGCGGGCGGACGATCCGTTCTTCACCGGAGAGCGACCCAGCCTCTCGCCACTCGAGACCTGACTCGTTTGCAATGAGGAGCTTGTGTTCCGGTGTGACCGTGAACTCGTTTCCGTCTCGTGTTTTGACCGAAACAAGTTCGGCCGCCTCTTTCGAAAATGTGTGTGACGGAGAGACATACTCGAACGAGCCGTCGTCACTGTACGTCAGTATCTCGAGATCTTTGTCAGGTTCGTCGAATCCATCGACGTCTCCGACGACAGCTGAAATAGGGGCGACGCCCTCGTTCGTTAGCACCGGTGTCTCGCCGGTGACGCACTTCCCCGTTCCCGCTGGCCCCGCGAACATGAGGTGGGGCAGGTCGTCCTGCTCGACGTACCGCTGGAGGCGCGGCACGATGTTCTCGTGGCCCTTGATCTCGTCGAGCCGCTCCGGGCGATACTTCTCGATCCAGACCTCGGTCTTGCCGGAAGTCGGCTCCGCCGCCTCGGCGTCGGCCTCGCTCATACCCACCACGAGGGGGAGCCGCCAGATAAATCGCCCGAAGGTCGTCCTCGAGGCGTCAGTGCGGGTCCGCCGGAGGACTCGAGGACGGTCCGCGTCGACCCCTCTCGAGTTCGTGGACGCGGGTGTCATGTTTTTCAGCTCACACGACGAGGAGTGATCTATGGCGTCCGAAACGTCCGTCCGAAAGCGACTCGCGGTCGTCCTCCTCGTCGTCGTCCTGCTGGGGACGCTACCGACGGGGGTCGCCGCGCAGTCCGAGTCGACCGTCGGCGGGACGGTCGTCGTCGGGGAAGGGGAAACGATCGACGAACTCGAGGCCGTCGCCGGCACCGTCGTCGTCGAGGGAACCGTGACGGGGGACGTCTCGGCCGCGGCCGGCGACGTGCGGATCGAAAGCGGGGGCGAGGTCGGGGGCGACCTCGAGAACCGGTGGCTCGCGCTGGTCGTCGGCATGATCGGCGGGGCGATCCTCGCCCAGCTCCCGTTCGTGGGCGGGCTACTGAACTTCCTGATCCTCCTGCTCGGACTCGGCGCGCTGGCCTGGGGGCTGTACGCGCATCGACGGACCGCGGGGGCTCGAGAGCCCGGTCGCCGTGATCGGATCGGCCCCGACGAGCCGGCGAGCGACTGAGACTCGGACACACCTGCAGTCGACGCGCTCAAGTCCACTCTCGAGCAAGCACCGCCATGCGCGTCACCGTCGACGTCAAGGGCGAGGGGAGCCACGAACTCGAACTCGAGGAGGTGGCGACCGACGCCCCCGAGCCGACCTACGCGGACCTGCTCCGGGAGGTCGGTCTCAGCCCCCACGAGGTGAGCGTGCTGGTCGACGGCCGCCCCGTCCCCGAGGACCAGCCCGTCGAGAGCGAGCGCGTGACCGTCCTTCGACTGATCAAGGGCGGCTGACCTCGCGTCGCGACTCCGGCCTCGAGCGTCGCTACTCCTCGGTCTCGGCCGGCTCGAGCCCCGTCGCCCGCGCCGCGGTCGCCTTGAAGGAGGCGACGACCTCGCGACCTGGCTCGAGCCCCAGCCCCTCGCGGCTCGAGCGCGTGACGAGCGCCTCGAGGGCGACGCCGTCGGCCAGCGAGAGCGTGACGCTGGCGATCGCCTCGCCGTCGTCGATCGCCGCGACCGTTCCCGGGAATCGGTTCCGGAGACTCGTGGCGTCCGGTTCGGGCGTCTCCGTCGGATCGGACAGGACGACCGCGTCCGACCGAACGGCGACCTGTACCTCGCTCGCGTCCGGCGGAACCAGCGCCGTGATCGGGCCGACGGCGGTTTCGACGGTCGCGAGCTCGCCGGTTCGCTCGAGGACGGTCCCCCGAAAGACGGACTCCGTCGCGGTGGCCACGCCGTCGAGTTCGCTCTCGTGGCGGTCGAACTGCCGACGAAGTTCGTAGGCGGTCTCCGTCAGCCGGGTGCCGCCGCCGTCGCGGCCGCCCCGCGTTCGCTCGGTCAGCTCGCCGAGTTCGTCCTCGAGTTCGACGACCCGATTCTGGAGGCGCGCGTAGGAGCGACCGAGCTCCTCGGCCGCGCCGTGTAACGATCCCTGCCGGTCGATCGCCTCGAGCATCTCGATGTCGCGGCGGTCGATCGTGAGGTCACCCGCCGAGAGCTTGGTACTGAAGTCCTTCTGGATCCCCATCGTTCCTCCTCGCGTGATCCGACAGACCAGCCCGCGATCGATAAACGTCCGGGTTCGTCGAGGGTGTGATCGACGGACGGTTTTCGTCGGGGACGTGACCGACGGACTGTTGGCGGACAGCGACGTACGACCGACCGATGCACGTCCGAATCGCGGGCCCCGACGACGCCCTCGAGGTCCGGCGGATACTGGACGCCGCGATGCTCGAGCCGGGAGACGTCGAGGCGCGACTCGACGGCGACGTCCTCATCGCCGGGGACCGGCGGGGCGCGGACTCGACCGAGCGGATCCTCGGCGCGCTCGTCTGCGAGCCCCGCGAGCGAGGCGCCCACGTCGCGAGCGTCGGCGTCCGTCGTCGTCACCGCGGGCAGGGGATCGGTCGACGGCTGATCGAGCGAGCGCTCGAGCGCGAGCGCCGGCTCACCGCGCGGTTCGACGACGGCGTCCGGCCGTTCTACGAGGCGCTCGGGTTCACGATCGAACCGATCGACGAGGGCCGACACCGGGGTGTCGCCGTGGCGGACCAAGGCGAGTGAGCGCCGGCTCCCGTCTCGTGCCGGCGGAAGTTTAACACGCAGTGCGTGGTACGATCCGTCGCATGGCGCTCCAACGGCTGCTCAGCGGAGACCCGTCGAAGAGTTCGAAGCTGTACATCGCGATCGGATTGCTCTCGCTCGCGAAGGCGATCGTCGTCTACAAGGATCGAAACCGGTTCCGACGGGAGCTGATCGACGCCGCGCTGTTCCTCGGCGTGGGCATCACGCTCCGGAAGTACAGCCAGCTCAAGGCCGAAAAGCGCGAGGAGATCGAGTCGCAGGTTCCGGACTGGCTGGCCAGCGCCGCCCAGTCCGAGGCCGCCAGGCAGGGCGTCCGTTCGGTCGCGAAACGAAAGCTCGGCGGGGAACCGGAGCCGGAGCCGACGTTCCGCGACCGCGCTCGAGACGCCGTCTCGCGGTAGTCCCGGGTTCGGTCCTCGGCTTTTCTCGCAGTGCCGTCGCAGTTCGCTCGGCTCAGGAGGAGCCGGTCGGCTCGAGCGTCGCCGTGAAGTGGCGGATCTCGGCCATCTCGGGCTCCTCGACGATCTCGAGGCCCGAGACCTCGTCGCGTCGCTCGAGGACGGCGGCGGCCGTCTCGGCGACGTGCTCGATGTGCTCGCGGTGGTAGGTTCGTCTGGGCAGCGCCAGCCGGACCAGTTCGGGGCGGTCGGTATCGGGGAACGCGAAGCTCCCGAGTTCGACACCGCGGACGCCGCCCTCCCGGTAGAGCTCGCAGACCAGCGCCTGGCCCGGGAACGCCTCGGGCTCGAGGTGGGAGAGGAAGGCGCCGGCGTCGAGGTAGACCGCGTGTCCGCCCGCGGGCGTGTAGATCGGCACGCCGACGGACTCGAGGGCGTCGGCGAGTTCCTGCACTTGTTCGACACGATCGGCGACGTAGGCCTCGTCGACGGCCTCCCGGAGGCCGACGGCCATCGCCGCGATGTCCCGGCCCGCCATCCCGCCGTAGGTGGGGAATCCCTCGTAGAGGATGGCCCGCTGTTTGCACTGCTCGTACAGCGCCTCGTTGTCGGTGGCGACGAACCCGCCCGCGTTGGCGAGCCCGTCTTTCTTCCCGCTCATCACGACGGCGTCGGCCAGGCCGAGCTGTTCGCGGGCGACGTCGGCGACCGAGGCGTCGGCGAACTCCGCCTCGCGCTCGGTGACGAAGTGGGCGTTCTCGGCGAACCGGCAGGCGTCGATCACGAACGTCGCGCCGATCTCGTCGGCGAACTCGCGGACGTTCCGGGTGTTCCCGACGGAGACCGGCTGGCCCGCCGCGGAGTTGTTCGTGATCGTCTGGACGACGACCGGCACTCGTTCGGGGCCGTACTCCTCGACGACCGCGCGGACGCCCTCGAGCGAGGTGTTGCCCTTGAACGGCCCGTCGGCCGCGGGGTCGCGGGCGTCGTCGACCGGACAGTCGACGGGGTCGGCGCCCTGGTTGGCGATGTGGGCTCGCGTGGTGTCGAAGTGGGTGTTGTTCGGGACGACGTCGCCCTCCTCGACGAGGACACCGTAGAGAACGTTCTCCGCGCCGCGACCCTGGTGGGCCGGGACGACGTGGGAGAAGCCCATCACGTCGGCGACGGCGTCCTCGAGTTCGCCGAAGCTGCGCGAGCCCGCGTAGGCCTCGTCGCCCCGGAGCAGCGCCGCCCACTGCTCGTCGCTCATCGCGCCCGTCCCGCTGTCGGTAAGCAGATCGACGAACACGTCCGCCGAGTCGAGGTTGAAAACGTTGTAGCCGGCCTCCTCGAGGGCGCGCTCGCGTTTCGTCCTCGATGGGAGGTGGATCTGCTCGACGACCTTCGACTTGTATCCGACCATACGCCCCCTTCGGGAGCCGCGCAATTCAATTCGAGTGACGGAACGTGCTCACGGACGGTTGCGGTCGGCCCCCGACGGACCGATCCGGCGTTCGTCGACCGAACATCGCCACCGAGGGACGGGTTCGCGGATCGAGGTGTGCCGCGAAACGGTACCCCTCGAAACAATGTAAACGAAGTGTCCGATAGACGCACCATTATTAAACCCCGATAATAATTATCGAGTATGGCAGGCTACGACCAGACGCTGCAACCGTTCCTCTGGCGCGCCGAACGACTCCACCCCGATCAGGAGGTCGTCTCGCGAACCCACGACGGGATCGTTCGCAACACCTACGCGGAGTACGCCGATCGAACCCGACAGCTCGCGAACGCCCTCGAGGACGCGGGGCTCGAGGACGGCGACCGCGTCGGCACGTTCTGCTGGAACCACCACCGCCACGCGGAGGCGTACTTCGCGGTGCCAAACAGCGGGAGCCAGCTCCACACGATCAACCCGCTGCTGCCGGCCGAGCACATCCAGTACATCGTCGAGAACGCCGAAGACCGGCTGCTGTTCGTCGATCGGTCGCTGCTCGAGCCCCTCGAGGCGGCCTACGACGCCGACGCCTTCTCGAGCGTCGAGCAGTTCGTGGTGATGGGAGAGTCGGTTCCGGAGACCGACCTCGAGCCGGTCACCGACTACGAGTCCTTTATCGGCGCCCAGTCAGCCGAGTACGAGTGGCCCGAACTCGACGAGGAGAACCCGGCGGGGATGTGTTACACCTCGGGAACCACGGGCAAGCCGAAAGGCGTCGAGTACACCCAGCAGATGCTCTGGAGCCACACGATGATGACGCTGACCCCGCAAGGACTCGGCATCGCCGAGGACGACGTCATCATGCCGGTGGTCCCGATGTTCCACGTCAACGCGTGGGGGCTCCCGTTCTCGACGACCGCCGCGGGCGCGAAACACGTCTACCCCGGTCCCTCGCCCGACCCCGCGGATCTCGTCGAACTCATCGAGGAGGAGGGCGTCACGATCACCGCCGGCGTCCCGACCGTCTGGATGGGCGTCCTCGAGTACGTCGAGGAACACGGCGCCGACCTCTCCTCGCTCGACCAGATCGTCATCGGCGGCAGCGCGGCCCCGAAGAGCCTGATCCGGGAGTTCGACGACCGCGGCGTCGAGGTCGTCCACGCCTGGGGGATGACCGAGATGTCCCCGCTTGGCACCGTCGCCCACCTCAAGGCCGACCTCGAGGACCTGCCCGCCGAGGAGCGCTACGAGAAGCAGGCCAAACAGGGGCTGGTCGTCCCCGGCCTCGAGTTCAAGGTCGTCGACGACTCGGGTGAGGAGGTGGCCTGGGACGGCGAGGAGTTCGGCGAACTCTACGTCCGCGGCCCGTGGGTCACCGACTCCTACTTCGAGCGTCCCGACGCCAACGAGGCCGATTTCGAGGGGTCGTGGCTCAAGACCGGCGACATCGTCACCGTCGACGAGGACGGCTACGTCAAGATCGTCGACCGCGCGAAGGACGTGATCAAGAGCGGCGGCGAGTGGATCTCCTCGGTCGAACTCGAGAACGCCATCATGGCCCACGACGACGTCAGCGAGGCGACTGTCATCGGCGCACCCCACGAGAAGTGGCAGGAACGGCCCGTCGCGTTCGTCGTCCCCACCGCCGACGCCGAACTGGGGGAGGACGAACTCCACGACGAGCTCCAGGCGTTCGTCGCCGAGGACTACCCCGACTGGTGGACCCCCGACGCGGTCGTCCGCATCGACGAGGTGCCCAAGACGGCGACCGGCAAGTTCGACAAGAAGACGCTCCGCGAGGAGTACGAGACAGCGGATCTGCTCGAGGACGAGTAAGTCCTCGCGCGGCTGCGGCTCGACGGCCCCTCGGATCGGTAGGCCGTCGGCTTTCGGACGGGTGAACGGCGGAAAAGGGTCGGTTGGCGTGACGATACGCGGTCAGGGTCGCCCTGCGGTCACAGCAGCAGCGACAGGACGGCCAGGACCAGGAACGCGAGTACGAGCCACTTCGCGATGGCCATGGACATACCTGCGACGCCGCCCGCACCGAGCGCGGCGGCGATCAGTGCGATGACGAAGAACACGATTGCCAGTTCTAGCATACCTCTATCTTCGGGAGGGTACTAAAAGTGCGTTGAGCCTGAATCTGCCATGCGGTAACTTTTCGAGAACGGATTCGCGGCGGACAACCCCGCGAGAACGGAGCGGGCGGACAGACTGCGCTCGAGCTAAAAGAGTCCCTGGGTTAGCTCGAGGGTCTCCTCGCGGTCGTCCCAGTCGACGAAGATGGCGACGCTGGTCGCGCTCGTGATGATGTCGTGGACGTTGATACGAGCCTCCGCCAGCGGGTTGACGATTTCGCCGATGATTCCGGGCTGGTTGGGAAGTTCCCCGCCGGTAACGCGGACGACGGCGAGGGACTCGTCGACGGTGACACTCGAGAGTTCGTCGCGGGCGATGACCTCGCGGTGGAGGATGTTCTCCGCGCGCTCGGCGTCCTCCTCGTCGACGTAGAAGGTGACGCTGTCGAGTCCGCTGGCGACGGCGTCGACGTTGATGTCGCTCTCGCTGAGCGGCTTCGAGAGGTGGTTGAAGACGCCTGGCTGGTTGCGGATCGCCCGGCCGGCGATCGTCAGGCAGGCAAGCGGGCGTTCGCGGAGGTCGACCAGATTCTCGAACTCCCCTTCGATGCTCGTCCCGCCCGAGAGGAGGTCCCCGTGCTGGTAGTGGACGACCCGAACCGAGAGCGTGTCCTCCTTGTAGGAGAGCGCGGAGGGTGCGACGACCTCGGCGCCGCGAAACGAGAGGTTTCGAAGCTCGTCGACCGAGATCTCGCCGACGTTGCGGGCGCCTTCGACGACGTTCGGGTCGCCGGTCATGACGCCCTCGACGTCGGTGACGATGACGACCTCGTCGGCGTCCATGTACTTGCCCATCATCACGGCGGTCGTGTCGCTGCCCCCGCGACCGAGCGTGGTCACCGAGCCGTCCGGCCCCTCCGCGAGGAAGCCGGTGATCACCGGCACGGTTTCGTCGAGATCCGCGGCGACCTCGCGGGCGCGACGCTGGGTCTCCTCGACGTCGACTTCGCCGTACTCGTCGGTGACGACCGGCCAGTTCTCGCTGCCGGGTTCGAAAAAGACCGCGTCGACGCCCCGCGCGGTCAGGGCGGCCTTGAGCATCCGGACCGAGGTCCGCTCGCCCATGCTGACGATCTGGGCTCGATCGGCCTCGTCGGTCTCGAACGTGATCTCGTCGAGCAGTTCGTCCGTGGTCGACCCCATCGCGCTGGCGACGACCGCGATCTCGTGGCCGTCCTCAACGGCCGCGGCGATCGAGTCGGCGGCGCGATTGATACGATCGCCGCTGCCGAGGCTCGTGCCGCCGAACTTCGCTACGACCCGCATGCTGACACCTCGCGGTCCGCCGGCAACCTGGTGGATTGACTCATGCGAGGTCGTTGCAAGGGCGGGCAGATAACTGTGTCTCATCGCCCGCATTTTTACCCACATCGATCCGCTTCCCGTACAGACGACGCGCGCTCGAGCCCGCGCGGGTTCCAACTGGATTTATGTTTGTGGGTATCATTACCACACCCTAATGAACGTACGGGACGCACTCGAGGCCGACGCCGACGCGCTGGCGGCCATCGCCGACTCTCCGACCGACGTGATGCGGAACCTGGTTCACGACCGGACGGTCCGGGTCGCCGAGGACGGCACCCACGACCCGAACGCGGACGTCTCGGAGTCCCAGTACGGCGGCTCGGACCCCGAGGATCTGCTTGGGTTCGTCAGCTTCGACGCCCGCGAGGACACCGTCCACGTCACCCAGCTCGACGGCACCCCCGAGGCGTGCAAGCGACTGCTCGCCGAGCCGGTCCGGTTCGCCGAGCGCGAGGGGATGGCCGTCGAGGTGCTGATTGCGTCCGACGCCGACCTCATCGAGGACGCCGCTCAGGAGTTAGGGTTCGATCGTTACGGGCCGGGGCCGCGGTTCAACGGCGCCTCGACGGTCCGGTTTCGCCTCGAGTCCTATAGTAGCCACTGAAAGTCAGTGCGCACCCGATCGCACGACTGTCGTGCGATCGGTGTGCAAACAGTTTCAGTTGTTACTATAGCTGAACTTCCGGACCGTCACGTCGAGCGTATCGAGGTCGACGATCGGCGCGAACCCGGCGTCGGGCTGGATGTTGACGCTCTTCTGGAAGTCCGTCTGGGCCTGCCAACAGCCGGAGTTGATCGCGAGCACGTTGTGGTACTTGCCGAAGCCGAGCTTGTGGACGTGGCCGGTGTGGAAGATGTCCGGCACCTCTTCCATGATGAGGTAATCTTTCTCCTCGGGCGCGAGCCGGGTGTGGCCTCCGAACTGCGGCGCGACGTGGCGTTTCTTCAGCAGCTGGTACATCGCCTTGTGGGGGTCGTCGTAGCTCGCCTTCTCCTCGGGGAGTTCGGCGATGACCTCGTCGAGGCTGACCCCGTGGTACATCAACACCGAGACGCCCTCGAGGGTCACGGTCGAGGGGTTGCTGACGATCCGGGGGTCGTGGGCGGACATGATCTTCCGGAGTTTCTCGTCGAAGCCGGGCTGGGGTTCCGCGAGCCGAACCGCGTCGTGGTTGCCCGGAATCATGACGATCTCGATGTCGCCGGGAACCCGTTTCAGATACTCGTTGAACGCCTCGTACTGCTCGTAGATGTCGACGACGTCGAGTTCCTCGTCCTGGTTCGGGTAGACGCCGACGCCCTCGACCATGTCGCCCGCGATCAGCAGGTATTCGACGTGCTGGGCCTCGGGCGTGTGGAGCCAGTCGGCGAAGCGGTTCCATGCCTCGTCCATGAACTCCTGGCTCCCCACGTGAACGTCGCTGATCAGTGCCGCCTGCACGTGTCGGTCGGCCGTCGAGGGCTCGTGGGTCCGGGGAACGTCCGGGAAGTACATCGAGTCGACGAACGCGATTCCCGAGTCGTCCGCGAGGGTACCCTCCATCGCCAGCACCTCGTCGTACAGCAGTTCGTCAACCAGATCGGCGTACTCGCGATCCTTCATCACGAGCCACGGGAACGTTCCGGTCGCGTCCTCGAGTTCGATCAGCCAGTGGCCGCTGGCGGTCGATCGCACGTCGTTGACCAACCCGACCATCCCCGCCTCGCTGCCGCCGGGCATCGACTGGATCGCCGTCGCGGGTCGGTGGTTGACCCGCCCGCGGAGCTTCGATCCCAGCCGCTCGAGCCGATCCCGAAACACCGAGACGAAGTCGCCGTACTCGCCGGTTCCGGTGCTCTCACCGGTCATGTCGCCGGCGATCTCGAGGGAGCGCTCGAGGGGGTCCGACGACCGACCGCTCTGCACTACCGCGTCTTTCCTCCCGTCGTCGCCGTCTTCGTTCCTCTCGCCAACCCCCTTCGTTTCGACTGGATCGTCGCTAGCCTGCGGCGATGGTGGCGCTGTTTCGGCTCCAGTCGAAACCGAGGAGGAGTCGGAGACGGAGCCCGTCGGGTGGGCGGTTCGACCGCCGTCGGAAGCGGGCTCGGACTCGAGAACGGGATCGACGTGGTCCGAGCGAACGACCAGCGCGTCCTCGGGCAGCGCCTCGAGGACGGCCTCGAGGGTCGCCGCCGGATCTTCGGTCGACGCGATCCGGGTCACCGCCTCGCGTTCGGCGTTGTAGCCGCGGCTCGTCAGCTCGCTAACGATCCGGGCGGGCCCCTCGAGTGGCACACGCCTCGCATTCGTGAGCGGCGTCAAAAGGGTAGCGGATACCCGTCGGGCACGTCGGTCCGATGAACAGAACCTTGATGGCCGGGCCCGGTATAACACGGGACGATGAGCGGTCCCGACCCCGGCGACGAGAGAAGCGACGATAGCGGCGAGTCACGCCGCCACGACCCGAGCGAGGCCCCGTCGGACGGGATCGACGATCCGGAACGCGGCCGGAGGTCCGCGAACGACGAACGGATTCCGGCCGACGCCTCCGCCGACGACCGAGACGACGAGTCGATCGTCCAACGGAGCGGTTCCGGTTCCGAGCACGACGAGGTCTCGATCGAGGACGACGGGTTCGTCCGGTGGTTCTTCAAGACGAACGACGACTCGGTCGTCCTCGTCCGGGATATCCTGAGCAGCGTCGCCATCGTCGCGGTCATCGGCCTCCTGCTGTTCGGAATCAGCGGGGTCTGGCCGCCGCTGGTCGCCGTCGAGAGCGGGAGCATGGAACCCAACATGGAGGTCGGCGACCTCATCTTCGTCGTCGCGGACGACCGCTTCGTCGGCGACGGCGCCACCGATGACACGGGCGTGGTCACCCACGAGGACGGCGACGATCACGAGAAGTTCGGCAAGGCCGGCGACGTCGTCGTCTTCGAACCCAACGGGCAAGCCCATCAGACACCCGTGATACACCGCACACACTTCTGGGTCGAGGAGGGCGAGAACTGGGTCGACACCAAGGCCGAGCCCGAGTACGTCGACGGGGCGAGTTGCGATCAGCTCCGGACCTGTCCCGCCGCCCACGACGGCTTCATCACGAAGGGTGACGCGAACCCCTACTACGACCAGTACCAGCGCGGCGGGGCGAACACCGACGTGGTCCAGCCCGGCTGGATCACCGGAAAGGCGTCGTTCCGGGTCCCGTGGCTCGGCTACGTCCGGCTCACGTTCGACTCGATCCTCGGCGGGATGCTCGCGCCGCACCCGGGACTCGAGACCGTCGCGGGACCGATCGGGGCCGACACGCCGCTCTCGAGCGCCGGAACCGTCGGAGCGAGTGCCGGCGCGACGGGCGTCGCCGCAGCCGGGACGGGGGCTGCGATGGCTGCGGGCCGCCGGCGTCGATAAGAGTGAGTAGCGGGATCGGCCAGTGTGTCTACCGGGATCGGTCAGTGTGTCTACCGGGATCGGTCAGTGTGTCTACCGGGATCGGTCAGTGTGTCTGTCGGATGTATCGTTGTGTCCGCTCGAGTCGAAACCGAGGGGGACGGCGGTCGCTCGAGGGAACGAGCGAATCGAGTCAGAATCGGATTGGCGGGACGTCGCGGGCGTTAGTTCTCGAATCGGGCCTGCACGAACGGCTGGATATCGTCGATGTTGCTCAGCCGGGAGTCCGAGAGCAGGACGGCCTCGGTCTCGTCGATCGGCACCGAGAGGCTGATCTCCTTGGTACGGCCGTAGCGGCCCTTCGAGACGACGACGGCGTTGACGATCCCGAGCATGTCGAGTTCGCTGATGAGATCGGTCACGCGACGCTGCGTGAGGACGTCGGCGTCGATCTCCTCACAGAGGCGCTTGTAGATGTTGAACACCTCGCCGGTGTTGATGCTGTGGACGCCGTTTTTCTCGAGTAAGATGATCGCGAAGAGGACGAGCTTCGACTGGGTGGGAAGGGTGCGGACGACCTCGACGACCCGGTCGAGTTCGATCTTGTCCTGGGCCTGACGGACGTGTTTCTCGACGATCGTCTCGGCCTGGGACCGCTCGGCAAGTTCGCCCGCGGTTCGCAGGAGGTCCAGCGCACGGCGCGCGTCGCCGTGCTCCTGGGCTGCGAAGGCCGCACACAGCGGGATCACGTCGTCCGAGAGGGCGCTGTCCTTGAACGCGACGTTCGATCGGTGCTGGAGGATATCCCGAAGCTGGTTGGCGTCGTAGGGCGGGAAGACGATCTCCTCCTCGCCGAGACTGGACTTGACGCGGGGGTCGAGGAAGTCGGTGAACTTCAGATCGTTCGAGATCCCGATGATCGACACCCGCGAGTTCTCGAGCTCGGAGTTCATCCGCGAGAGGTTGTACAGCGTGTCGTCGCCGCTCTTCTCGACGAGCTTGTCGATCTCGTCTAGCATGATGACGACGACCCGCTCGTCGTAGTCGACGGCGTCGAAGAACACGCTGTACACGCGATCGGTCGGCCACCCCGTCATCGGCACCTCCTGGAACGACTCCTTGTCCTCCTCGAGGGAGTCGATCCGATCCTCGATCTCCTCGCGATCGGAAAACGGCGTGGACGCGAGCGGGTGCTCCGAACCGGCGCCGTCGACGTCCGACGAATCCGCCGACCCCTCCGTTTCGACTGGAGAACCCGCAGACTGCGACTCGGTGTCGGTTGCAAACGAAACGTCGTCGTTCGGGTCGGTGTCGTCCTCGAGGACTCGTCCGGCGGAGCCGTCGCGACCACCGTCGTACTCCTCGAGGGCCTCGAGGCGCTCCTCGAGGGACTCGACCTGCCGGTCGATCCGGTCCTTATTCTTCTCGATGAACTTGTTCGCGAGTTGCGCGAGGACCCGGTACTGGGTGTCGGTCACCTCGCAGTTGATGTACTCGACGTCACAGGGGACGCTGTACTTCTGGGAGGTGCTCTCGAGTTCCTTGCTGACGAACTTCGCGCTCGCGGTCTTTCCGGTTCCCGTCTTCCCGTAGATGAGGATGTTCGAGGGAGTCTCGCCCCGGAGCGCGGCGACCAGGATCGTCGCCATCTTGTTGATCTGGTCGGTCCGGTGGGGAAGCTCGTGGGGCGTGTAGGACGGACGCAGCACCTCCTTGTTCTCGAAGATCGGCTCGCCACTGAGCAGGTCGTCGAACAGTCCCTGGCTCGGTTCCTCGTCGCCGATCGCCGCCTCCTCGAGCGTCGTCGAGAACCCGTCGGTCTCGCCCTCGACGTCGTCCGTTCGTGGCGGCTCTGAGTTGTCGTCTGACATCCGTCGTTGGGATACCCCCTCGTTTCGTGTGGAGAGACGGATCCGAAAGCAGTGATACAGCGTTTGAACGGCCAGTACGGCCGATCAATCGGAATAGCGATCGGTTCCGGATCCAGTTGATGCAAACGAAACAGAGGAACACCGCCATATTAAATTCTTCCCTTTCACTCACGTAGGATATGATTCTTTTTGGACGGATCCCCGCGCGAATCGAGTCGGAGCCGACGACCGAGCGTAACGGTGGTTTTCTCGGTGGTCGTTGGTCACAGTTCTCGACTCCTCGAGTATGAAGCGCGTGTCCTGTTCAGGAGAACTGTCTCTCCCTTCGATCCGTCTCCCCTCCGCTGCGGCGGCGCGAACTGTTGACTGAACGGAGTGAGTGAGAACCGCGAAATACGACCGGAGAGGGACGACCCGCGAGCACGAAGCGAGTGAGAGACCGATACTCGTGATCGACGGCCCTCGTTCGGTCAGTTGCCGAAGCGATCGACCATCCCTCTCGACTCACGACTCCTATCCGATCGAATCGCTTCCATTTGATCGAGTCACTCGGATACGTTCGATCCGAAACAGCGGAGGTCGAGACCCTCGAGGGAACGAGCCGGTTTCGACGTCGGCGGTGATCGATCTCTCGAGTCGAAGAGAGGGAGTTAGGGTGGCCCCCCACCCCTTCGTTTCAACTGGAACGCTCCGGATCGGGGGTGGGGGAGGGGGAGTCTCTAGAGTAGAAGGTTTTATTTAGATAGGCTAGAAACAGTATCCGTACTAGATATAGTGAAATATACTTGCTAGGAATCACTAGCTAGACTCTATAGTTACTAGCTGATTCCTGAACTATCTAGATATACGACTGTTCCTCACCACCAGTTCCAGTCCCTCCAGTATACACCTCGAATCTCCCGAAATCGGCCGTTTGAGTCCTGCAGACCCTTCCCGTTCTCCCCAATCACCCTCCCCTCCCCTCGTTGCTCTCCAGTTGAAACGAAGGGGTGGGGGGCATCCTCGCCGTTCCCCGAGAACGTTCGTTCGATCTGACTTTCCTGTCCGTAGACAGTCAGCCACTCGACTTCGACCGGCCACTTCTCAGATTGACACTTACTCCCTATACTGCTTCGTGAGCTGTTTGGTACCTTCTTTCATGGCTTTCTTTCACAGTAGTCGAATTCTCTACACGTCTGACGTAGGCTTAAGTGAATTCAGTTTGTAGTACGCGCAGACGCACTTCGCGGTGCCAGAGGGCCAAGGATGGGACTGTTAACAGGACTCAAAGATAGTATCTCCCGGGTTACGGATCGGCTGTTTACCGACGACCAACCCAAACGAATCGGAATCTACGGACCGCCCAACGCTGGAAAGACGACGCTCGCGAATCGCATCGCACGGGACTGGACCGGCGATGCGGTCGGAACCGAAAGTCACGTTCCACACGAAACACGCCGCGCACGCCGAAAGGAGGACGTCGAGATCGAACGCGACGGGCAGTCGGTCTCGATCGACATCGTCGACACGCCCGGCGTAACCACGAAGGTGGACTACGAGGAGTTCACCGACGAGATGGAGGAAGACGACGCGATCCGCCGGTCCCGCGAGGCCACGGAGGGCGTCGCCGAGGCGATGCACTGGCTTCGCGAGGACGTCGACGGCGTTATTTACGTCCTCGACAGCGCGGAGGATCCGATCACGCAGGTCAACACGATGCTGATCGGCATCATCGAATCCCGCGATCTGCCGGTTCTCATCTTCGCGAACAAGATCGACCTCGACGAAGCGAGCGTGAAACGGATCGAAGACGCGTTCCCCCAGCACAAGACGGTTCCGCTCTCCGCGAAAGAGGGCCAGAACATGGACGAGGTCTACGACAACATCGCGGAGTACTTCGGGTGATCAGTCGTGCCCAAGGCAACTAACCCGGACGACCCCAACGGCGACGACGGCGTACAGATCGATCTCATCAGCGGCGAGCGGATGGACACCCTCGCCTCCACGGAGAAGATCCGGATGATCCTCGACGGCGTCCACGACGGCAACATCGTCATCTTAGAGGAGGGGCTCACCCCCGACGAGGAGAGCAAGCTCATCGAGATGACGATGGCCGAGATCAGTCCCGATGCCGGCTTCAACGGCATCGAGATCGAGACCTACCCCAAATCGGAGACGAAGGACTCGTCGCTGCTGGGTCGGCTCATGGGTTCAAACGAGTCGACGGCGAAGCTGACGGTGATCGGTCCCGCGAACCAGATCGAGACGCTTCACAAGGACGAAACGCTGATCAGCGCGCTCGTGTCCCGCAACTAATGCCACACCAGTGTACGAACTGTGGCCACACGTTTCCCGATGGCTCGAAGGAGATGCTCTCGGGCTGTCCGGACTGTGGCGGGAACAAGTTCCAGTTCACGCCGAACTCGGAGTCGGCCGCCGGGACCGAAGCCGACAGGGCTGCCGGAGACGCTAGCCCCGAAACACCGGCAACGACTACCGACCCCTCCGACGAGCGTTCCGATGGCGTCGCCTCTCGAGCGGCCGAGACCGTTCGCGGCTGGGTTGGCTCGGACTCGAGCGACGAGCCGGCGTCCGGTCCGGCGGAGTCGCCGGGGGCCGACGAGCCGCCAGCAGTCGACGAGGCGGCGGCGAGTGCAGACTCGCCGGGCTCCGACGAAAAGCGGAGCGGCGAGACGACCGACGGCTCTCGGGACGGCGAATCGGCCCGGAGCCGAAACCCGCGCTCGCCGTCGACCCGATCCGGAGACCGGGAGCGAGCGAGCGCCGACCGGGACGACGAGTCGTTCACCGAGTGGCCGGATTCGGCCCGCCGACCCGAGGACCGCTCGTCGTCTGCGGACTCTGCGACCCAGGACGCTACCGACGATCGGTCCGCCCCGGAGCCGTCGACGGGCGACCGGCGAGCCGACTCGAGTGCGGACGCCTCAAGCGCCCCCTCCGACCTCGAGGGCGAGACGGCGACGATGGCGGAGTCGGAGGACTCCGCGCAGGCGACCGCCCGCAGCGAAGTCGTCCCGGCCGACGATCTCCCGGCAGGCTCGAGCGCGGCCGGCGAAGGCGATCCGATCACCGAGGTCGGTCCCGTCGACGACGACCCCGAAGAGACGCCCGATCACGGTCGGGTCGTCAGCGAGCCCTCCGGCGAACAGCCCTCGATCGAGGAGCTCCGCGCGGAGCTCAACGAGCAGTTCGAGAGCATCAAGATCCTCCGTCCGGGCCAGTACGAACTCAACCTCATGGAGCTGTACAACCGCGACGAGTACATCATCTCGCTGCAGGAGGACGGTCGGTACGTCATCGACGTTCCGGAGTCCTGGCACGACGACGGCGACGAGTAGACCGGCCGACCCCTTCGGTTCGACTGTAGACGACCGTTACCACTCCACGAGTCCCTCGTCCCGGGTGTCGCGTTGCAGTCGAACCGGGGGTGTAGGGTGGGTCTCGAACGAGCGGGGATGTGAGAAGTGGCTCGAGGAGAAAGGGATATCCCTGAAGCGTGGCTCGAGAGTGGGGCACGTCTCGAGCGATCGAAACGCCCGACTGCCGCGCGGTTTCGGCCGAGACAGATGGATTTAAGCGACGCGACCGATAGCGTCCGAACATGAGTACCCCAACCAAGGCCGTCCTCGCGACGATCGCCGCGTCGGCGCTGCTGTCGGCGCTGATCATCTTCCAGACCGTTCTCGTCTGATGTTCACCGCTCGAGAGCTCTCGAGCCCGGTCGCGGCGATTCGGGAGGAGCACGCGCCCGACGCCGTCGTCGTCGACTGTGAGCGCGACTTCGAGACGCTGGCGCCGGCTCAGGCCGAGGACCTCGGACTGCTCGTCGACGCGCTCGAGCCGGCGACGTACCCGGCCGAGTGGCTCCCGGAGGACGCTCCGGAGCTGCTCGTCCGCTACGCCGGGTCGGACTTCACCGTCGGAATGCCCGGCGATGGGAGCATCGCCTGGACCCGCCAGACCGTGCCGCCGACCGTCATCATCAAACCCCGCGTCGAGGGCTCGCCCGAACCGTTCATCGAGTTCCTGCTCGCGGAGGCGCTCGTCGAGGTCGGGCTCGACGTTCCCGAACACTTCCTCGGCTTCTTCGAGGCCGAGTACCGCGACCTCGAGCGGGCGACGGCGCTCGATCCGGCCGGCACCTACCAGGTCGCCGCGGCGCTGTACGACGGCTGGAAGGCGCTTCACACGCGCGAGGTGTTCGCGGGGTGGGACGACGACCACCCGGAACTGGCCGACGCTTGGCGGGACGCGGGAACTCGCCTCGAGGACCGCGTTTCGGGCCTTCCGGGCGCGGTCGCCCGCGGGGAGACCGACTTCGCCGACGCGACTGAGCTGGCCTGTGCCGCGATCAAACACGGCCTCGAGCTGCCGGCGCCGTTCGCCGCGCTCGACACCGACGCCTACCGCGATCACGGGCCGGACTACGCGATAACGTGGGCCGAAAAGACGTTCGCCGCGCTCGAGGACTAAAACGTCGCCTCGATGCTGCCGTCCTCGTCGAGATCGATCGTGCCGTCGAACAGCGCGCGGAACTCCTCGACAAGTTCCTCGTCGTGGGGGTCCTCCGAGAGGTGGAACAGCCCGACGGCGTCGTGTTCCTCGAGCAGCTCGAGGATGCGCTCGGCGGCTTCGAGCGCTTGCTCCTCGCCGGCGTAGTAGGCGAGTTCGGTCACCGAGTCGAAACTGAGTCGGAGCTTCCCGTCGTGATCCGAGAGGAAGCCGTCGATGTGGTCGACGATGCCGTCGACGTCGTCCGGCGCGGCAACGTAGTGGACGGTGTCGCTGGTCCGTCGGGAGTAGCCGCGTTCGATGGAGAGCGTGTCGAGGATCTCGGCGCGGTTCTCGTCGACGTCGTAGTACTCGAGTTTCTGTTTGGCCTCGCGGGCGGTCGTTCGGGTGGAGACGACCAGAAAGTTGTCCGTGTCGGTCTTGAGGAAGTCAGTGTCGATGCGGTCCGTTTCGCCGGTGCTCGGATGCAACAGAAGGATACCGGTTCCCCCGGGGACCGTCTCGGGCGTCCCCTCGATCGCCAGTTCGTACTCCATACTGCGTGATCAATTGCCGGAACCGACTTAATTCTGCGGATGTGTCGCCCGACAGCACGCGACGACCGCCCCGAGTCGGGCCATCGTCCCGGCTTTCGAGTCGAACCGAGGGGTCGACCGGGGGTGTCGTGCTGACGATCGGGCGCGTGCGACGGTAACCGTTGAGAGTCACACGTCCTCCTGTCGCAGGAGCACGAGCATCGAGAGCCCGGAGATCACTACCAGCAGGAGGGCGGGGACGGCCGCGTACCGATAGGCCAGCGCGTCCTGTGCGCCCCAGATGATCGAGACGAGCGTGTCCATCCCGACGGGCTGGAGCATCAGCGTCACCGGGAGCTCCTTCATCGTCGTCAGGAAAACGAGAACGCCGCCGGCGATCAGCCCGGGGGTGACCAACGGCAGCGTGACCCGGCGGAACGTCTCGAGCCGACCGGCGTTGAGCGTACGGGCGGCCTCGAGGGTCTTGTCGTCGATCTGTAGTACGGAGGATCGGACGGTACCGACCGCCTGCGGGAGGAATCGGACGACGTACGCGAACACGAGCAGGGCGACGCCCTCTCGGTAGAACGAGGGCAGGGTTCTGGTGCCGAGGAAGACGAGCGCGAGGCCGATAACGACGCCGGGAACGGCGAAGCCGACGTAGGTCACCCGCTCGAGGATCCGCGAAACCAGCGAGTTCGACCGCCCGGAGTAGTACGCGACCGGCAGCGCGAACAGACACGCGACCAGCGCGGCGAGCAGGGCGAGATACACCGAGTTGAACGCGAACTCGGGCTGAAACTCGAGCGAGGGGATGGGGTCGCCCTCGCTGCGAAACAGCCAGTTCGTAAAGATCGCCACGGGGACGACGAGCGTGAGAAAGCCGATAAACGAGACGAACCCCATCGCGGGCCACTTCCAGCGTCCGAGGCGGATGACGCTTCCCTTCGCCGCGCCGCCGCTGACGTCTTCGTCGCGGCCGATCCCGGCCTCGATGACCAGCACAATGGCGACGATCGCGATCAGCTGCAGGGCGAGCAACGCGGCGTACTCGACGGCGAAGCCGCTGAACTCCCAGTAGATCGTGCTCGTGAAGACGTCGGCCTGCATGAACGCCGGCGTCCCGAAGTCCGAGACGGCGTAGAGGGCAGCGAGCAATGCACCGGCCGCGATTCCCGGCCGGATCTGTGGGAACGTGACGCGCCGGAACGCCTCGAGGGGACCGGCGTTGAGCGTTCGTGCGGCGTCGACGATCGAGTTGTCCATCGACAGCAACGCGGCCCGAGTCGTGAGGAACACGTACGGATAGGTGTACAGCGTGATAATCAGGACTGCACCCGAGAGCCCGTCGATGCGGGGGATCGTCGCGCCGAACAGCGAATCGACCTCGCCGCCAGGACCGAACATCCCGGCGAACGCGATCGCACCGATGTAGCTCGGGATCACGAGCGGAAGTGCGGCGACGATGGTCCAGACGCGCGGATACGGGAGGTCGGTTCTGGTTGTCAGTATCGCGAGGGGGACGCCGAGCAGGATCGAAAACGCCGTCACGAACGCCATCAGGGCGATACTGTTGAGCGTGATCCGTGCGGTCCGTGCGGAGACGACGAGGTCGTACGCGCGCGCCAGTTCGACCGTCGTCGCCTGCCAGAGCAGCCAGAACATCGGGGAGACGACGAGAAACGCGACGAGAGCGCTCAGCAGAGCCAGCGCTACCGTCGGACGGTCGGTTTCCCCGAACCGGTCCCGGATCGACTCGAGCGGCCGCGAAGAATCGAGATCGGTTAGTTTCATTGGAGATTGTCCACCCGGTCCGTCGACGTCGCGGACGTAGTCGGCCGTTGGAGCTAGGCGCTCCTAAATCCCCCGAAGCGTTCCCGAGCGGCGAGAAGACTGAAAACGGTCGTACCGTCGCGTTCGTCCGGGTGTTTCCGTTCGGAGCGTCGTCAGACCGTCATCCCTTCCTCGTTGAGGAGATCCTGGGCCTCCTGGAGGTCCATGTCGAAGTCGCTGAGGTCGAACTCCGGCGGGTTGATCTCCTCGAGGTCGGGCAGGTCGCCGACGTAGTCGACGCCCTCGACGACGGGATACTCGCCGTTTGCGTCCATCATGAACTCCTGGCCCTCCGCAGCCAGCAGGTGACGGACGAACTCCGCGACGAGCTCGGGGTCGTCGACGTCGTTCATGATGCCGACGCCCGCGACGCTGAACAGACAGCCCGGATCGTTCTCGGTGAACGCCACGTCGATCGGTGCGTCGGGGTCCTCGTTGAGGATGCGGGCGGCGTAGTAGCTGTTTCCGAGCGCGAGGATCGGGTCGTCGTCGCCGCCCCTGTTGATCGCTTCGGCCTGGTCGGAGCCGCCCGAGAACAGCTGGATCTCCTGCTCGTCGACCATGGTCCGTACCCACTCGCGGGTCTCCTCCTCGCCCTCGAGTTCGACCATCGCCTGGATGAATCCCCGGAACGTCCCGGAGTTCGGTCGCGTCGAGATGACCCCCTCGAACCGATCGTCGGTCGCGAACTCCATGATGTCGGTCGGAAAGTCGTCGGCGTCGCCGTCCCAGCGTTCGGTGTTGTACTGGATCGAGCGCACCCGACCCGTTACGCCGGTCCAGTAGCCCTCGGGTTCGCGGTAGCTCTCCGGAACGGCGTCGACGACGTCCTCGGGAAGCTGTTGAACGGCGCCCTCTCGCTCGAGTTCGCCCAGCGCGCCCGGGTCCTGGGAGTACATCAGGTCGGCAGCGACCGCGTCGCCCTCCTGGAGGATCTGGTTGACCTGGACGTCGTTGTCGTCGTAATCGACGTTGAGCGTCAGCCCGTCGTACTCCTCCTCGAGCGCCACGAAGACGGGGTCGATCTGATCCCGGGTTCGCCCGGAGTAGATCGTGATCTCGCCCTCGAGGTCGCCGAGGTCGTCCCAGGAGACGGCCTCCGAGTCGACCGCCTCTCCCAGGGGTTCGGCGCTCGCGACCGCGCCGGCACCGCCGCCGTTGCCGTTCTCGCTGTTGCCGTCCTCGCCGAGACAGCCGGCCAGCCCCGCGAGCCCCGCGACGGAGACTCCCGCGGTGGCGAGGAACGGTCGGCGACCGGTTACGGCTCGGTTCGAGCTGTCGTCGTCGTGCTGGTGCATAGTTCTTTTAGGTCGACCTAAAACACTAATACCTTCCGATCGTTCCCGGGAGAAGGTTCGAGAGGTCGGGATAGTTACGGCTTCCCGCTCGGCCCTCGTCCGATGCCCACGGATTTCGGCCGACCTAAACCTCCGGTTCAGGCTTTTTAGGGCAGCCTAAAGAAACTGTCGATGGCTCCCGGCTCTCGGGTCGGGGAGCCGAATCGATTTTGACCTTCTGGGGGAAACGAGTCGGTATGAGCGTACGCGAGGAGTTCGACGAGTGGGCTACGAGCGGCCGCGACAGGGGAATGGAGGAGCGCCACTGGCACACCGCCAAACACGCGCTCGCGCGGATGCCCGTCGAACCGGGCGACACGGTTCTCGATCTGGGCTGTGGCAGCGGCTACGCCGGCCGCGCGCTGCGGGATACCAAGGAGGCCGGTCGAGTCTACGGACTCGACGGCTCACCCGAGATGGCACGCAACGCCGCCGACTACACCGACGATCCGCAGGTCGGCTACGTCGTCGGCGACTTCGGTGCCTTGCCGTTCGCCGAGGACTCGATCGATCACGTCTGGTCGATGGAAGCGTTCTACTACGCCGCCGACCCCCACGAGACCCTCGAGGAGATCGCGCGGATCCTCCGGCCGGGCGGCACCTTCTACTGTGCGGTCAACTACTACGAGGAGAACGTCCACTCCCACGAGTGGCAGGAGAAGATCGCCGTCGAGATGACCCGGTGGGACCGCGACCAGTACCGCGAGGCGTTCCGCGCGGCCGGCCTCTCGGTCGCCGGCCAGGACAACATCCCCGACCGGGAGATAAGCATTCCCAGCGAGGCGGCGTTTCCGCTCGAGGACTGGGACACCCGCGAGGCGATGGTCGAGCGCTACCGGGAGTACGGCACCCTGCTGACGGTCGGGGTCGCGCCCTGATTTCGGGCCGAACCCCTTGATTTCCACTCGAGGTTCGGGCACCTCGCCGGTTTCCGCTCGAGACGGCGGACCCGCGCAACGCTACTCGAACCGTTCGCCCGCCGGAATCGTCACCTCGAGCCAGTTCTCCTCCGGCGGCAGCGGGCAGTCGAACGTCTCGCTGTAGGCGCAAAAGGGCGTGTACGCGAGGTTGAAGTCGACAACCAGTTCGTCGCCGGTCTCGAGATCCCGATCCGCCGCGAGCTCCATGTACCGCCCGCCCTCGTAGGTCTGCTGGCCCGTCGTCTTGTCTCGGAACGGGACGAAGTACGGTTCCTCGTTCGGACTCTCGAGCTGGTAGGCCGCCAGCTCGAAGCTGCCGTCCTCGAGGTCCTCGTCCTCGCGCCGGAGTTCGAACTCGAGCGTCGTCGCCCGGAGGTAGCGCATCTCCCGACCCGCCGTGGTGTCCATCAGGACGACCTCGGGATCGTCGTGGGCGGTCACGGTCGCGGTCACCCGGTAGGTCGGATCGGGCTCGAAGTAGTCCAGCCCTTCGAACCCCTCGCGGTCCTCGGGCGGGACCGGCGACTGGGGATGTTCGGCGAAGAAGTCGTCCTTCTCGGCGCGTTTGGACTCGAGTTCCGCGCGCCACTCCTCGACGTCGATCGAATCGGTCATACCGCCAGTTGGAAACCGAACGGGGAAGGCGTTGTGCTCCGCCGTCGCGCCCGACACGTATATGCCGATTGTTACTAACTACCCAGGAAGGGTTATTATTCCCGAGACCCGAGGGCGGGGTATGTGGCCCTGGGAGCACGCGATCGTGGGGTACGTGGCGTACTCGCTGTTCTGTCACGCCTACTACCGCGATTCGCCCGGCGGACTCGAGGCGTTCGCGGTCGTCTTCGCCTCCGTGCTCCCCGACCTGATCGACAAACCCCTGGCCTGGGAGTTCGAGGTCTTCGAGATCGGCTACGCGATCGGCCACTCGATCTTCTTTGCCGTTCCCCTGTCGATCGCCGTCGGCGCGCTCGCGCGCTCTCGCGGTCGGCTCCGGGCCGGCCTCGCCTTTGGCCTCGGCTATCTCCTGCATCTGCCCGCCGACGTCCTCGACGGCTACCTCCGCGACGGCCACCTCAGCTTCTGGATCCTCTTGTGGCCGTTTCGCCAGGACGAGGCCCACCTCCACGCCCGCGAGACGAGCATCGGCGTGGTCGACCAGTTCTTCGTGTACTTTTTCCGGTACCTCTTCCAGCTGCTCTCCGGTGACCCCTCGTCGTACCTCCTGTTCCAGTTCGGACTGGCGGCTTTCGCCGCGCTGCTGTGGCTCTACGACGGCGCCCCGGTCCTCCGGGAGTCGCTTCTCGCCGTCAAGCACCTTCTCGAGCGGGCGGTCGAGTCGGCGACCGGGTCCCGAAGCCGCTGACGCGACCGACCGCCGTCGGCCTCCGCTCGAGGACGCCCGACGTTTATATCCGAAGGCGCGGCTACGGTCCGTCAACGCTATGAGCGACCGACGATGAGTACGGCAGGAATGACCGACTGGCGCTCGATCTTCGGCCACCCCCAGCCCTACGACGAGCAGGTCGACGGTATCGAGACCGCGGTCGAGACGGCTCGAGACGGCGGCTACACCGTCGTCGAGGGGGCCTGCGGCACCGGGAAGACGATGATCGCGCTCACGGCCGGGATCGACCTCGTGCGCGACCCCGGCACCGACTACGAGCGCGTCTTCGTCCTCACGAGCGTCAAACAGCAGCTTCGCCAGTTCGAGGCCGACCTCGAGACGATCAACGACAATCTCCCGGACGACTGGAACCCCGTCTCGGGGCTGACGCTGGTCGGGAAGGCCGACGTCTGTCCGTACAACCGCGCCGGTGCAGGAGGAATCGACGACGGCAACGTCTACGACCGGTGTGAGAGCCTTCGGGACCGGACCCGCGAGCTGACCGGCGAGGGCGGCGAGACGACCGCGGGCACGCTGACCGCCCGCGCCCGCCAGCAACAGACCGGACTCGCCGACAGCGGGACGACTGGCGCGACGGGACGGTTCCTCGAGACCGCCGGGGAGACCGCGGCCTACCCGCCGGAGATGCCGACGTACTCCGACGGCGGCGCGGTCGGCGCCGAGACGGAGTACTGTCCGTTCTACGCCCAGTACCTCGAGGACCTTCCCGAGGAAGAGAGCGAGGGCGACGCGGCCAAGGCGGTCCCGTTCGATTTCACGAGTACCGGAATGATGACCCCCGACGACCTCGTCGCCCGCTCGGTTCGCAACGGTACCTGCCCCCACTCCGTGATGGGCGCCGCGCTGGGCCACGTCGAGGTCGTCATCGGCAACTACTACCACGCGTTCGATCCGACCACGACGACCGCCTTTACCGGGGCTCTCCTCGACGACTCGACGTTCGTCGTCTGCGACGAGGCCCACATGCTCGAGCCCCGCGTGCGCGATCTAGTCAGCGACGGCGTCGCCGACCAAACGCTTCGGGACGCCGAGACGGAACTCTCCCGAGTCCTCCAGCCGATCAGGTTCGAGCGCGAGGGCCGCGACGCACAGGGCGGCTCGAAGACCGCCGACGCCGACCTCGTGCGGGGCGAACTTGAGGACAGCGACGTCTCCGTCGAGGAACTCTCGCGTACGCTCGAGTTCGTTCGGGACCTCCGGGACGAACTCGATCGCCGCGTTATCGCCCACCTCGACCGGAACCACCGTGGGTGGCAGTCCAATCTCACCGAACTCTCGGACGCCGAAATTCCGCTCCGGGATCCCCAGGAACCGGCCGTCGACGATCTCACCGAGTGGGCCGCCGGCGCCGGCTACAGCGACGCCGTCTGGGTCCGGGCCGAGGACGTCGGCGCCGTCGCCGAGCGCGTGCTGAACGAGGCAGAAGACGAGGACCGAACCCGCGCGGCGCCCGCCGTCGGTCGCGTCCTCGGGGAGTGGTACCGGCGGGATCACACCGACTACTTCCGGGAGATCGAACTCGAGCGCACCTGGGACGAGACCGAGCCCGCCGACTCCTGGCGACGGGCCTACACCGCCCGGCTCGCCCTGCACAACTGCGTCCCCAGCGAGGCGATCGGCGATCGGCTGGCGGCGTTCGGCGGCGGGATCCTGATGAGCGCGACCCTCGAGCCCGTCGACGCGTTCACCGAGGTGACGGGACTCGACTACCTCGCCGACGAGGAGGACCGACCGGTGGTCGAACGCCGGTACGGGCTGCACTTTCCCGAGGAGAACCGCGAGAGCTTCGCGGTCGCCGCGCCGAAGTACACCTACGACAACCGGGGGCGACCTGGCGAGACCAACTCGACGCGGACCCACTACGCCGACGCCGTCGCGTCGGTCGCCCGCCTTCCCGGCAACGTGCTCGTCGGGATGCCAAGCTACGCGGAGGCCGAGTGGATCGCGGGCGCCCTCGAGGACCGGATCGAGAAACCGGTTCTGCTCGATTCCGCCAGCGACGACGAGACGACCCAGTCGCTCAAGAGCGACTTCTTCGCGGGCGAGGGCAAGGTGCTGGTCACGAGCCTGCGAGGGACGCTCACCGAGGGCGTCGACTACAGCGGCGACCGCCTCGCGGCCGCCGTGGTCTGTGGCGTCCCGATCGTCAACACCTCGAGCCCGCGGACGACGGCCGTGCGCCGGGCCTACGACGACGCCTTCGGCGACGGGTTCGAGTACGCCCTGACCATCCCCGCGGTTCGAAAGTCCAGACAGGCCGTCGGCAGGGTCATCCGTTCGGCCGAGGACGTCGGCGTCCGGGTGCTGCTCGACGAGCGCTACGCCCGGGATAGCTGGGACTCGGTGCGGGAGTACCTCCCCGACGACGGCGAGTTCCAGCCCGTCAGTCCCGACATGCTCGAGGTCGGGCTCGATCGGTTCCGGTCGCGGCTCTATAGTAACAACTGAAACTGTTTGCACACCGATCGCACGACTGCTGTGCGATCGGGTGCGCACTGACTTTCAGTGGCTACTATAGCCGGGCTCGAGCGAGCGGATTCGGTGGCGTCCGCCGACGATCCCGGTCGACGACCGATCAGGTCGACTTTCGCACCGTGACGGTCGTCGTCGGCGTCTCCGCGTACAGCGAGTACAGCAGCACCGCACAGCCCCCGGCGGTGAACGAGCTCTGGACGGCGACGCCGAGCGCGATCCGCCCGCCGACGAGGTGGATCGCTCCGCCGAGGACCGAGCCGGCGACGAGCAGTCCGAACCCGACGGCGACCGCCCGGAGCGGTCCGGCTCCGGTTCGCCGGAACGCGCGGTAGGCGAGCGCCGCGACCGCGCCGCCGGTGAGCAACGTTGCCGTGTTCGCGATTGCGATGAGGACGCTGTATTCGTTCATGTGGTTCCTCGAGCCTCGAGCGGGGAGCCCGCTCGAGGACCCGTTCGTTCACCGCTGGATCACGCTGGTACTTCAGTCGGGTGGCCGGTTCCCACTCGAGCGGAACCGTCGGGATTCGTCACTGACCGATCGTCTCACTCCAGCCGTCGAGCCACCGCTCGAGGTCGGAGCGGAGTCGATCGTAGCCCACCGAAACGGGTTCGGACGGGACCGCCGCCGTTTCCTCGAACGTCTCGTCGAGTTCGAGGAACGCTCGACTGAGGGCCGGTATCTGGGACTGACGGACGGCGAGCTCGGCCTGAACGTCGCTCGAGAGCAGGAAGTTCAGGAAGTCGTAGGCGAGCTCTACCTGTTCGGCGTCCTCGAAGACGGCCGCGCCGACGGGCGTCTCGTACCCCTGCTCCTCCGGGAACGCGAGTTCCCAGTCGTCGGTATCCCGCCCCTCCCGCTCGGCGACGGCGGCGTCGGTCGAGTAGCCGACCGCGAGCGGTCGGTCGCCGTCGGCGAACGCGGCCGTCGACGTTATCCAGTCGTCGACGAGTTCGAGCCCGTTCTCCTCGAGGTCGCCCCAGTAGCGGCGGTAGCCGTCGTCGCCGACCGCTTCGATCGTCCAGAGCAGGAAGGCGAGACCGGCCTCGGAGCGATCGGGACGCGGAGCGAGCAGGGTCCCCTCGTACTCCTCGTCGAGCAGATCGGTGAGCCCGTCGGGTTCCTCGAGGTCGCCCTCGTCGTACCACAGACAGCTGTACCGTACCCCAGTCGAAACGACGCGCCCCGATGGATCCCCGAACTCGAGGCCGTCACGGATCCGCTCGGCCGCGGGGAGCCGGTCGGCGTCGACGTCCCGGAAGAGAGTGTTCGGCGCGAGATCGGCGTCGAGACGGGCGAGGTCGGGCGGCGTGAGCCCGAGATACACGTCGGCGTCGATCTCGGCGCCCTGTTCGGCGCGTCTGCGGTAGTGATCGAGGCCGGCCTCCGGGATCGTCCACTGGAGTTCGGCGTCGGGAAACTCCTCCTCGAAGGCCTCCCTGAGCCACTCGCCGGCGGCTCGCTCCCCGACGACCGTCGACTCGGTCGTCGCCACGCGAAACGTCCCCTCGAGATCGGGATCGCCGCGCTCGGTGTCGTCGCGCTCGGTCGCGTCGGTCGCGTCCTCGTCGTCTCCGTTCTCCTCGCGTTCCTCGTCGTCCTCGCGGGAGAAACAGCCCGCCGTCCCGGCGAGCGCGCCGACGCCGACGGCCCGCACGACCGAACGCCGATTCATGGTGGGAGTGACACGCCGTGTCGCCTTAAGCGCCGGGATCGCCCGACGGATACCGATCGGTCGCCCTCGTCACGGAAAGGCTATGACGGTCGACGGCCATCGGCCCGTGTGACAGCCACCACGAACTCGCCGCGGCGGCGCTACGTGCTCGGCGTCGTCGTCGCGG
>NZ_JBLRWX010000010.1:0-54038 GCF_047921035.1 Natronococcus sp. | reverse complement strand
CGACTCGGTTCGAGCGATGAGCGACCGAAGACGGGAGCGGGGAGAGGCGGCTCGAGCGCCGCCGGGGGAGAAAGCGTGATCGAAGGGCTGCGGACCGAAACGGTTCTCGAGGGATCGGACGGGCGCTACTACACCGGCTGGGAGGTCGCCCGCCGGCTCCGGTCGGGCGACTGGAACCCGTGTCTCCGACAGGTCGACCCCGACCGGCGGCTGGTTGAAACGGAGTCGGGCGCACTCCTGTTGCTCGCCCCGATCGACCCCGGGGCGCTGCCGGCTCGAGCGGAGGTTCGACTCGAGGGCGAGGCCGCCCGCGTGGTTCGAACGCGACGCCGGTGTCGCCGGCTCCGAAACCGACGGTACGGGTTCCCTGACGGTCAGTAGTCCGAATGGAACCGTTTTAGGGCGAGCCATCGTAGTTCGTAGGGGTCGCCAAACGCAGGTCGCGATCGATTTCAGCGAACATGAACGACGAGGACGCGAGCGACGAGAAACCGGCTCTGACGCGGCGCCAGCTACTGGTCGGGCTGGCCGGCTCGGCTGCCTCGGTCGCCACCGTCGGAACGGTCGGCTACGCGAGGCGGGAGCCGACCGACCGACTCGAGGTCCGACTCTGGCTCTCCGAGCGGGCAGCGGGGTACGACGGGGTCGCCCGGCGAGTCCAGGACTACCTCGAGGCGATGCTCGACTACGAGTACTGGAACCTCGAGCTGTCGGTCGGCGGAACGGTCGCGGTCTCGACGGAGGACGGCGCCCGCGTAACGAGCGGCGGCGAGTGGCCCGCGACGCTGGCATCGGGAGCGATCGGGCTCGGTGACGTCGATCCCGTCTCCGACGTCAACCTGCTCGTCACGGACGGCCAGATGACGACCGCGCCGACCGGGTTCGCGCTGCCCCACGTCGCGTCCGTCGGCGGCGCCCGCTACCTCGCGACGCTGCCGCCGATCGCGGAGCTGGGAACGGCTCGGGACGGCGAGACGGTCCACCGGACCGTTCCCAACGAGCGCCCGACCCGAACGATCCAGATTCTGTTACACGAACTCGGGCACGCGCTCGGGCTCGATCACGACCACGGCGTCGCCTTCGCCAGCGGGGAGACCGTCGTCGCGACGCCGATGCTCAGCAGCTACGCCTGGGATCCCGACTACGAGCACGATCGGTCGCGCTGTGGAACGGCCTACCCGTCGACGGCGGGACGCGACCGGGCGCTGAGCCTGACGTTCTCGGCGTGTTCGCGACGGGAGCTCGAGTCCTACAGCGGGGGCTTGACGCTGTAGCTGGCCGAAAAAGCGCCGAGGGGCTTACTCCTCGTCGGTCTCGTCGTCGCCGCGGGCGAAGCTCCCCTGCTCGCCGGCCGACTCGTCGATCTCCGGGGACGGGCCCTCGATGAGCGACTCGAAGTCGTCGGTCTCGTCGTACTGGTCGCGATAGACCAGCGCCGCCCGCCCGAGCGACGTGATCTCGTAGAGCCCGGAGCGCTCGGCCGGACCGATCTTCTCGACGAGCCCGTAATCCTCGAGCACCGGCAGTCGGGTGTTGATGTTCTTGCGGCTCTTGCCGGTGTGGGCCGCCAGGTTGGTCGCGACGTTGCGTCCCTTGTCCTCGAGTTCCTCGAGGATCAGGAAGTCAGTGGGTTGTCGTAGTTTCACTCTCGGTCACGCTCGTACGTGCCACTATATTTCCAGTGGTGACTAATTCTTTCGACTCCGACCGATCGACCCGTTCGGAGTGACATAATTGGTTCCCCAGCGTTTCTGGCCCCTCAAAAGCGAGTTCTCGGCCGATCAGTTACCGAATGTCAGAAGTCCGATTAGTCACGGCACCGGGTCCGTCCCGAACCCGTTCGACGCCCGCGGTCGCGAACCACTCGAGCAGCGAGGCGACCTCGTCGGGCGAGCGGACGCGCCCGGACGCGGCGGTCGGCGCGTCGTCGCCGACGCGGATGCCGATGCCCCGGGGTTCGACGGTTCGAAACGCCGACTCGTCGGTGACGTCGTCGCCGATGTAGATCGGAACCGTCCCATCCGAGCGGTCGGCGGCGAGCATCCCGACGGCGTTTCCCTTCCCCCAGTCGATCGAGGGACCGATCTCGAGGATCGCCTTCCCCGAGGAGAGCTCGAGGCTCTCGTCGCCGAACCGGGAGACGGTCTCGCGGGTGAGTCGCTCGACCTGAGGTCGCGCGGGTTCGGGCACCGACCGGTAGTGGACCGTGGCGGTCAGGCGCTTGTTCTCGATTCGGGCGTTCGGGACCGGATCGAGGGCGATCTCGAGGGCCTCGCAGACGGCGTCGACGCGCTCGGCGCGCTTTCGGGCGATCGGGTGGACGGCGACCGAGTCACCACGCTCGAGTTCGAGACCGTGGTTCCCGGCGTAGATCCGCGGACCGTCGACGCGCTCGCGGACGTCGGCGAGCCCGCGCCCGCTGACGATCGCGGTCGTCACGGCCGGGTCGTCGGTGAGCCGCTCGAGGACGTCACTGACGGCCCGCGTCGGGGCCGCCTCGTCGGGATCCTCGACGATCGGCGCCAGCGTGCCGTCGAAGTCCAGACACAACAGCAGCTCCGTCGCTCCCTCGAGTCGCGTTCGGATCCGGGGCCGTACCTCGTCGATCGGCGTCGGCGTCGTTCGCTGTCGTTGCATCTTACACTGGCGGCGTTCGTGCGTCGTGACCGTCGTCGTCCGACTCGCTCGAGCCGTGCAGGCGCCGGATCGACGCGAACTGGCTGTCCATCCACGCCTCGAGGTCGGCCTCGAACACCTCGGTCCGCAGCGACCGCATCCGGCGTCGTCGCTCGCTGGCCGGCATCGCCAGTGCGGTCTCGAGTTGGGCCGCGAACCCGTCGGTGTCGGTCGGATCGATCGTCACCGCGTCGTCGCCGAGCCGTTCGTGGGCGCCGGTTCGCTCGCTCAACAGCAGGACGCCGTCGCCGTGGGGCTCGCCCGGCGCCGCTCCGCTCGCGGGCCCCTCGCCGACGCTCGAGGCGACGAACTCCTGGGCGACGAGGTTCATTCCGTCCAGCAGCGGGCTGATGACCATGACGTCGGCTCGCCGGTAGAGGCCACAGAGGTTCTCCTGGGCGACGTACTCCTCGGTGTAGACGATCGGCTGCCAGTCGTCGGTTCCGAACCGGCTGTTGATCCGGGTGACCTCGCTGCGGACGAGGTCGCCGAGCCGTTCGTAGGCCGGAATGCCCGTCCGGGAGGGCGTCGCCTTCTGGAGGAACGTAAACTCCCCGCGCCGATCGGGGTTGCGCTCGAAGAAGCGCTCGAGGGCGGCGAGGCGTTCGGGGATCCCCTTCGAGTAATCGAGACGATCGACGCCGAGTCCGAGCGTGACCTCGGGGGAGACGCCGAACGCCTCGAGCAGCGCGTCCGTATCCTCGACCGTGCGGGCGCTCTCGTCGTAGGTGTCGGCGTCGATTCCCATCGCCGCGGTCGCCAGCCGGGTCGTCCCCTCGTCGTAATCGACGAGCCACTCCTCGTGGTCGACGACCGCGTCGTCGAGGTACTGCTCGACGCACTCGAGGAACAGCCGCGCGTACCGATCCACGTGGAAGCCGAGCAGGTCGTTGCCGAGCAGCCCCTCGAGCAACTCCTCGCCGACGGGACACTCCGCGAACGTCTCCGGCGTCGGCCACGGGATGTGCCAGAAGTGCGCGATCGTCGCGGCCTTCGGGATCCGCTCGCGGATCAGCCGCGGCGCGAGCCCGAAGTGGTAGTCCTGAATCCAGACGATCGACTCCGCCGTCGCGTGCTCGGCGACGGCGTCGGCGAACCGTTCGTTGACGGTTCGGTACCACTCGAAGTCGTTCGTCCAGTCGCCTCGCTCCTTGATCAGGTCGGGAAACTCGTGGCAGAGCGGCCAGAGAACCTGGTTGCTGAACCCGTAGTAGTAGGAGTCGACGGCCTCCTCGGAGAGGTCGATCCGATGGAGGGTGTAGGCGTCCTCCCCGGGCGGCACGGAGACGCAGTCGTTCGCGTCGGTGACCGCGAAGTCGGCCTCGCCGTCGCCCCAGGCGATCCAGGTGCCGTTGACCTCCCGGACGACCGGGTCCAGCCCGGCGGTCAGCCCGCCGGCGGGCTCGTCGACGACGATCGATCGGTCGTCGCCCTCCGATTCCGACTCGTACTCGTGGCGGTACGGCTGGCGGTTCGAGACGACGATCAGCGATCCCGGACAGCCCGGACCCTCGTCACCGTCGTCCGTCTCGTCGGGGCGGCTCCCCCCGTCGGCTCGTCGCCCGTCGCTCCGTCCGTCGGGCAGCCGGTGCTCCGTATTTCGCATTCGCTGAAGGGAAACAGGACCCTAGCGGGTCGGTTCGCGGCCTGCACCCGCATGGACCTCTAATACCCCCCGGTATCGTTTCGGCCGGGAGACCCGTCGCTACGCCGGCCGTTCGATATCCCCGCGACCCGAACGCTCTTTTCGGGACGCCCGAAACCCTCGAGATATGCACCCCCCGTTCGACGCCCGCATCGAGGCCTGTCGGCGCCGGCTCGAGACCGTCGGCGCGGAGCTGCTCGTCTGCTTCCCGAGCCCGAACCTGACCTATCTAACGGGGTTCGTCGAGTCGCCCGCCGAGCGTCACTTCCTGCTGTTCGTCCCGCGGACCGGGTCGCCCGCAGTCGTCGCCCCCGCGATGTACGGAGCGCAACTCGAGTCCCTCGGGCTCCCCGACGTTCGGCTCTGGGACGACGAGACGGATCCGTTGACAGTCGTCGAGGACGTCCTCGAGGGGATGGCGCTCGAGACGGGGGACGGCACCGCGGGGTCGACCGTGTTGCTCGACGACCGCATGTGGACGACGTTCAACCACGACCTGCGCTCGCTGCTCCCCGACGCCGAGTTCGGCCTCGCGAGCGCAGCCCTCGAGGAGCTTCGCATCCGCAAGGACGAGACCGAACTCGCGGCGCTTCGCCGGGCGGGCGCGGTCGCCGACCGCGTCTCGCTCGAGATCAGATCCCGCGGCGAGGCGCTGGTCGGGACGACCGAGGCCGAACTCGCGAGCGAGATCGACTCGCTGCTGGCGAGCGAGGGCGGTGGGGAGCCCGCCTTCGAGACCATCGTGGCCGCGGGACCGAACGGCGCCCGCCCCCACCACCATCCTGGCGATCGCGAGATCGAACGGGGCGAGCCGATCGTGCTCGACTTCGGCGCGTTCGTCGAGAGCGACCTCGAGGCGGGAACCGCGCGGTACCCGGGCGATCAGACCCGAACGATCGTCGTCGGCGAGCCTCCCGCCGAGTACGAACGGGTCCACGAGGTCGTCCTCGAGGCCCAGGGGGCGGCCGTCGAGGCCGTCGAGCCCGGCGTCGAGGCCGGCGAGATCGATCGTCTCGCTCGCTCGGTGATCGAGGAGGCGGGCTACGGCGACGCCTTCGTCCACCGCACCGGCCACGGCGTCGGCCTCGAGGTCCACGAACCGCCCTACATCACCGCGGGCAACGACCGCGAACTCGAGCCCGGGATGGTCTTTTCCGTCGAGCCGGGGATCTACCTCGAGGGGAAGTTCGGGGTCCGGCTCGAGGACCTCGTCGTCGTCACCGACGAGGGCTGCGAGCGGCTGAACGGCTCGCCTCGAGGGTGGGAGAGCGGCGAGGAGGTCGATCGGTCGCAGTGAACCGCCTCGGGGTCAAGTCGTTCGAGAATCTTCGATTCTCGTGATCAAGCGAAACCTTCGGTTTCGCGGACCTCGCGGAACTTCGTTCCGCTCAGTCACGGAACTCTCCGAGTTCCGGACGACCCCGGGGCACTCGGCCTGCTCCGCCTGTAGATCACATCCGTGTCGCTTCCTTCGCCTCCTCGGCGCGTTCGAGCGCAAACTCCAACTGTCGGCGGTGAACCGCTTCCAGTTCGTCCGCATCCGCGTCGGTGAGTTTCGTCGTCACGACCACGCCGGGGAGACTCGTCTTCAGTTGCGAACCACTCGTCTCGACCATCTCCTCTGGATCGAACTCGTCCATCGACATCGTTCCGGATAGGGGCGCTTGAGGCATCTATGTTTGCCCTTCGACGAACCGATAGCGGAGGACCACGCGACCGAGATGCGCTCTGTACTCGGCAGGGCTTTGGCAACACTGCCGATAGCTGATAGAAGGTACGGCGGTAGGGTCGCGTTCCGACGTAGCAGTTCGGTCCGTTCGACTTCACAATCCGAACCGAATACGGAACCCGTCTCCCAACTCCCGCTAGCCCTCGAGGAACGACCGCAGCTCCTCGCGATAGGCCTCGGGGCGGTCCTCGGGAACCCAGTGGTTGGCCTCCTCGAGGCCGACGAGGTCGGCGCCGTCGATATCGCTCTCGAGGCGCTCGGCGTTCTCGATCGGCTGGAACTCGTCCTCGGCGCCCCACAGGAGGAGCGTGCGGGCGGTCACCTCGGCGGGATCGATCTCGGTCGTGTGGCTCGTGTTCGTTCCGATCGCGTTCCGGGACAGCGAGACCATCCCCGCCTCAGAGGCCCACTGGTCGACCATCCCCTCGACGAAGGCGTCGTCGGCGTCGTCGCCGTACAGCGTCCCGTAAAACACTGACTCGAGCGTATCGGTCAGCTCGTCGACGCTCATCCCCTCGATCGTCGAGGGCAGGCCGAGGTCGACGATCGTCTCGATCGGCCAGGAGTCGTAACAGACGGCGTTCGAGAGCACGAGCTCGTCGACCGCGTCGGGTTCGTGGACGGCGTAGCGCAGGCCGACCCCGCCCCCGAGGTCGTGGCCGACGAAGGAAACCGAGTCGAGACCGAGCTGGTCGAACAGGTCGGCGACCGCCTGCTCCTGGGCCCGAATCGAGCGGTCGAACCGGTCGTCCATCGTCGACTCGCCGTAGCCGACCATCTCGGGGACGATCACGCGGTAGTCGTCGGTGAACTCGGGCGCAACCCGCCGCCAGAGGTACGACGACGTCGGGATCCCGTGGAGGAAAACGAGGGGCTGACCCTCACCCTCGTCGGCGTACGCCATCTCGAGGTCGTGTCCGTCGACGGTCACCGTCGTCGACTCGAGTCGGTCGGTCCACTCCTTGCGGTTCATACTCGTGGCCCCACCGGCCGGCTCCATAGTGGTTCGCCCTGAACACGACGCCGCGATTCGCGCCGGCCGAGAAACGCTTAGGGGCGTCGGGGCCACACACTCGAGCGTGAGCGAAAATCGCGTCGTTCAGGGACGGATGGTCACGGCGAAGAAACTCGCGGAGCTGATCGAGGACGACTCCGTCATGGAGGCCGAGGCGATCGAAGACGCGGAGACGGACTGCCCCGAGTGTGGCGGCGACGTCCTCGAGGTCGGCTACATGCCCTCGGTCACCGAGTTCGTGACGGGACGGAAGTGTCAGGACTGCGACTGGAGCGAGACCGATCGGGACTGATACGGGTTGTTGTAACGATGTACCGGCGCAACCGCGGCCCGGGCGGCGGTCGCGCCGGAAATGACGTACAGTAAACCGTATGACTCCGCGGTTTTCCTCGAGCGACTCGCTGCACGGCGACAGCGTCAGCTCCGTGGTAGTCGTCGGCCTCAGAACGGATTTCCCGGCACGACGCGTCGGCAATGCGATAGCAGTGAGATATTTCTAACAGACCCTCGAAGAACGGGTATGTATCGCTCGATTTTGGTCGCAACGGATGATAGTCCCCCAGCAAAGCTGGCGATCGACCGGGCAATTACGATCGCCGATCGGTTCGATGCGTCCCTCCACGTCCTCTACGTGATCGATCAACGCCTTGGGCGGACGACCGCGACCAAAGACCCCTACAAACGGATCGGGACGGAGGCGTTACACACGGCCGAACAGGATGCGACCGAACGGGACGTTCGGACCACGACGAGCCTCGTCGAGGGCGACCCCGAAGATGCCATTCTCGAGTATGCCGCCGATCACGGCGTCGATCTGATCGTCCTCGGTGGAAAAAGCAAGTCGACTGCCGAACGGTTCTTCATCGGAACCACCGCGGAGAAAGTCGTGCGACACGCCGGTGTCTCGACTCTCGTCGTCCGCGAGGACGACTAGGGCTGGAGCCCCCAGAAGTACGCTATCCCGACCGCCGTTACGACGGTCAAAATAAGCTGGAGCGGAGCCCCGACGCGGAAGAAGTCCGTGAACTTGTACCCACCCGGGCCGTACACCATGAGGTTCGTCTGATACCCGATCGGGGAGAGCATCGACGTCGAGGCGGCGAACGTCACGGCGAGAACGAACGCGAACGCGTTCGCCCCGATCTGGGTGGCTGCCTCGATCGCGACCGGAATCATGAGCACGACACTCGCGTTGTTGCTTATGAGTTCCGTGATAAGGGCCGTCGCGAGATAGAACAGGCCGAGCACGATGATCGGCTCGAGGCTGCCGGAGTAGACGACGATAACGCTCGCGAGCCACTCCGCAGCGCCGGTTCGCTCCATCGCCACACCGAGCGGAATCAGTCCCGCCAACAGGAAGATCACGCTCCAGTCCACCGACGAGTACGCCTCGTTCGGTTTGACACAGCCCGTCGCGACCATCGCGACGATGCCGCCGAGCGCGCTCACCAGAATCGGCATCACTTCCAGCGCAGCGAGCGCGACGACGGTACCGACGATACCCAGCGCCACCGGAATTCGACTCTCCCGGAACTCCGGGCGCGTCAGTTCTCGAGCGAGGACGAAGTTTCGGTCGTTTCCGAACCGTTGTACCGTCTCGTCGGTCGCCTGTATCAACAGCGTGTCCCCGCCGCGGAGCTGGCGCTCGTCCATTCGGGCGTGGATCACCCGTCCGCCGCGCCGGATCGCGAGGACGGTCGCATCGTACCGCTGGCGGAAGTTCAGCGTCTCGAGTGTCTCACCGACGAGCGGGGTCTCCGGCGAAACGACGATCTCGACGAGACTCTGGTCTTCCTCGGGGTCGGCCCTCGTGGCCTCCACCTCGAGTTGTTCGTCGGTCACCTCCGCGTCCGGTGCGAGGTCGACCCCCTCGGTATCGACGAGGTCGAGAAGCGTCTCCCGATCCGTCCGTAAGACGAGGATGTCGTCGGGTCGAATCTCCTTGCGGGCGAGCGGCTCCGTGAATACCTGTTCGTCACGGACCAGTTGGACGATGTCCACGTCGAGATCGAGTTCGGTCAGGGCTTGATTGACCGTCTTCCCGGCCAGTGGCGAGTCCTCGCGGACGACGACCTCGGTGAGGTACTCGGCCATCTGGAAGCCCTCGATGAGTTCGTCGTCCATCTTGATTCGTTCGGGGATCAGCAATCGACCGACCGTTGCCATGTAGATCACGCCCGTCAGGAGAACGATTGCACCCAGCTGCGTGAATTCGAACATCGAGAAGGGCCGGTCGATGAGCCGTCCTGAGACGTCCGAAGCGAGGATGTTCGTCGAGGTACCGATGAGTGTCAACATCCCGCCCAGCATCGCTGCGTACGATACCGGGATGAGCAGCTTCGAGGGGGAGATCCCCGTCTTTTCCGAAATAGTGTTCACCATCGGAATCATGATGGCGACGACCGGCGTGTTGTTGATGAACCCGGCCGTCCCGCCGGAGAGTCCGAGGACGGCGAGTAGCTGTTTCAGCGGATCGTCGCCGAAGCGGTCGACGAGTTCCGCACCGATGATATTGATTAGCCCCGTGCGGCGGATGCCTTCGCTCAAGATGAACATTGCGAGAACGGTGATCGTCGCAGAACTGGAGAAGCCCCCGACGCCGGTTGAGGCGTCGATCTGGGTCCACGGCTCGAGCACGATCAGCAGGAACATGATGCCGATGGCCGTGATGTCGATCGGCACCGGCTCCGTAACGAAAAGAACGAGTGCAAGACCGATGATGGCGAAAACCAGCAACATCTCGGTCGTGAGCGGCGGAATCTCCCCCGTGGCCTGCAACAGGAATAAAAAGGCCATACTGTTCGAGAGGACAGTTCCCTCCGATAAAAATCCTGCTCACTCCGCAGGACTGGTGGTTCAGGAAATCGAACGTCGGAGAGCTACAGCGAGAACGCCCGCACTACCGGAGCGTCGTCGGCGACGGTCCGTTCACAGCGGGGGATCGAACGTTCGAACGGGAGTCGGGCGACTGCGTACTAGTGCGTCGTCTTTTTCTTTTCGTCCTTGCCGTCCTTTCGATCCCTCTTTTCATCCTTTCCGTCTTTTCGGTCCTTCTTGCCGTCCTTTCGGTCCTTCTTCCCCTTCTTTCCGTCTTTCTCCTCGCCGTCGCCCTCGCCGACCGCGCGCGCCTCCGTTAGCTGGACGTTCTGGTTCGCCTGGTAGTTCAGCTGTTCGGCCGTCGCCTCGCCGGAGTGGGTGGCGTAGGCGATGGCGCTGAACTGCTCGTTGACGTTCACTTGCTCGACGAACTGGTACTGCTCGATCTCGGCGGCAGCAGCCTCGAGGCCGACCTCGCTGTCGCCGTTCTCGTAGGACAGCGCCCAGGAGCCGTCGTCGTTGGCGGCGGCGCCGTTCAGCACCGTACACGCGCTGCAGCGTCCGTCGCTGACGTTCAGCGCCTCCGCGGAGGCCGCCTGCGCGTTGAAGTTGCCCTGGTAGCTCACCTGGCGAGCGGTCGCGTCGCTGTCCTTTTTGGCGAGTGCGATGGCGGCGTTCTGCAGGTTGATGTTCTCCTGGCCGACCCGCTGGACCTGTTCGATCGTCGCCGACGCGCCCTGACCGTTCGCCTGGTCCTTGCCGTCGTCCGTTCGCTTCACGGCGTCCTTCGGAAGTTCGCCCTCCATCTCGGCGCACTCGAGGACGTCGTCGGTCGACCGGAAGCCGAAGTCGATCGCCGTCGCGTCGGCGACCTGCTCGTTGACGTTGAGCTGGGAACTCAGCTGGTAGGCCTCCGCGAGGCTGCCCTTGCCGACGGCGATCGCGATGGCGATGCCCTGCTCGCTGACGTTGAGCTGGGAGACGTCCTGGGCCTGTTCGACCGACGCCTCGGCCTGTCGGTCGCCCTCGCCGATGTTCGCCGCCACGGCCTCGGCGTGCTGGTAGTTCTCATTGGCCTGCCAGCTGCGCTGGTAGGACCGGGCGCAGCTGCCCTTCTCCGCGACGGCCATCGCCGTGCTCTGGCTGTTGTAGTTGAACTGATCGACGGTCTGTTCCTGCTCGATCGTCGCGGTGGCGGACCCTCCGTTCTCGTAGGTGTCCTCCCTGGAGACCCAGCCGGAGAACGTCCGGCAGCCGGTCTCCTCGGCGAAGACGATGTACACCCGACCGGGATCGTAGAACCTCTCGTCTCTCGTCTCGTGCGTGACGTCTATCGACTCCGCGCTCGCGTCCTGGACGTTGACGTTGTCCTGCTCGGTCTCTTGGACGGCCGTCGCGTCGGCGCCGTCGATGGCGATGCTGACGGCGTTGCCCTGCTGGAGCACGTTGAGCTGGGAGACCTCCTGGTACTGGATGACGTTCGAGAAGGACTCCTCCCCGTCGCCGTTGATCTCGTCGCGGTGCTTGTCGATCCAGCCGTCGAGGTCCTTCTCCGAGGAGTCGGCACCGAAGACCAGGTACAGATCGTCACCCTTGACGTCGTGCGTCTTCGCTTCTTCCTCCGTCTCGTCGTCCTTCTTCTTCTCGTCGTCCTTGCCCGTATCCGCACGCGTACGGGTGCTTGCGACCGAAAGCGTCCCGACGCCGAGTCCGCCCGCCGCGAGTCCTTTGAGATATCCTCTCCGCTTCATCGTGCCGCGATTCGTGTTCTTTTCTGCCATAACGCAGTTGGACCGACGAGCATATCATACTCTGTAATTGACCGGCTTCCGGGAATAATTGGCCATCTAACGGGTGTTGCAGCGTCGCAACTGATCGAACGGACGGACAGGCCGCGGATAGTTATGTACCCGCAGTGACTATTCGGTGACTTCCGACGGCCGACTGGCGCTACAGGAAGTCCGCGACCACACTCCAGACGCCATCGCGAACCGCCGAACGAACCCGGGACGTGGACCGATCGGCGTCGTCGAATAGCGCGGGTGTGGTTGCCGCTGTGGCTCGGCCTCGAGTCTCACCGGGGGCGAGGAAGGTCGGAAACGCGAGGCAGTACGGGCGGAACGTCCAGTCGAAAGGAATAATAGCTGTTGCTAGCTGTCAGGAGACATGGGATACTCCGCAGTGGTGCTCGCGGCAGGGGAGGGGAAACGCCTTCGGCCGCTGACCACCCACCGGCCGAAGCCGATGCTTCCGGCGGCGACGAAACCGATCCTCGAGCACGTCTTCGACGCGCTGATCGACGCCGGCGTCACCGACATCACGGTCGTCGTCGGCTACCGCCGGACCCGGGTCCAGTCCGAGTTCGGCCCGAGCTATCGGAACGTTCCGCTGACCTACGTCACCCAGGACAAACAGCTCGGGAGCGGCCACGCGCTGCTTTCGGCCGAGCCGGCGATCGAGGGCTCGACGCTCGTCGTCAACGGCGATCAGCTGATCGACAGCCGGATCATCGAGGACGTCATCGCGGCCCACGACCGCGAGTCGGCGACGGCGACGCTCGGGCTGGTTCGTCGGGCCGACGTCACGCGGTACGGGGGCGTCCTCCTCGAGGACGGCGCGGTCACCGAAATCGTCGAGAACCCCCACGACGACCGCAGCTACCAGCTCAACGCGGGCGTCTACGCCTTCGAACCATCTATCTTCGAGGCGATTCGTCGGAGCGAGCCCCGCGACGGCGAACAGTCGCTGGTCGACGGGATCGCGACGCTGCTCGAGGCCGGCGAGGAGGTCCGGGGGGTCGTCTCGGAGGGGACCTGGATCGACGCCACCTACCCGTGGGATCTGTTGCGGATCGCCGACGACCTGCTCGAGGAGGGCGACGGACGTCGGATCGCCGCGAGCGCGTCGGTCCACGAGGACGCGACGGTGCTCGAGCCGGTCGTGATCGACGACGACTGCGTCGTCGGCCCCGGCGCGGTCGTCGGGCCGAACGTCTCTCTCGGCGAGAACGTCACGATCGGGTCGAACGCGACGGTCGAACGGTCGGTGCTCGACGCCGACACCCGCGTCGACAACGGCGCCACGCTTCGGGACTGCGTGACCGGGCGGGGGGTCGGAATCGGCCCGAACTCGACGGTCGTCGGCGGCCCGGGCGACGTCGAGATCGGCGACCGGATCCACCGGGAGACGATCCTCGGCGCGGTACTCGCCGATCACGTCCGCGACGTCGGCGGGGTAACCTACGAACCCGGCACGGTCGTCGGCCACAGCGCCGTCTGTCACGGCGGGTCGACCGTCGGCGGAACGATCGTCGCCGACGCGGAGGTGTGGAGCTGATGTGTGGAATCATCGGCTACGTCGGCACCGACCGCTCGGATGCGGCCGACGTGTTGCTCCACGGCCTCTCTCAGCTCGAGTACCGCGGCTACGACTCGGCGGGGATCGCGCTCGCCGACGGCAGACTCGACGTCCACAAGCGCCAGGGCGAGCTCTCGGCGCTCGAGAACGCGCTCGCGGGCGCCGAGATCGGAAACAAGACCACGGGAATCGGCCACACCCGCTGGAGCACCCACGGGCCGCCGTCGGATCGCAACGCCCACCCCCACACGGACGCCGAGAACCGGGTCGCGGTCGTCCACAACGGAATCATCGAGAACTACCAGAAGCTCCGTGACGAGCTGACGGCCGAGGGCGTCGAGTTCCGCAGCGAAACCGACACGGAAGTCATCCCCCACCTGATCGCCGGCTACCTCGAGGACGGGCTCGATCACGAGGCCGCGTTCCGCGCGGCGATCGACCGGCTCGAGGGGAGCTACGCCGTCGCGGCCGTCTTCGCGGGCTCGGAGACGGTGTACGCCGCGCGCCACGAGTCGCCGCTAGTACTGGGGATCGCCGACGACGGCACCTACCTCGCCAGCGACGTCCCCGCCTTCATCGAGTTCACCGATCGGGTCATCTACCTCGAGGACGGCGAGTTCGCCCGGCTCGAGGGCGACGAGATTTCGGTCACCGACAGCGAGGGGCGGCTCGTCGAGACCTCGATCGAGACGATCGAGTGGGACCCCGAGGACGCGGGCAAGAGCGGCTACGACCACTACATGCGAAAGGAGATCAACGAACAGCCGTCGGCGCTCCGGGACTGTTTCCGGGGTCGGCTCGACGAACTCAGCGGCCGGGTCACCCTGGAGGAGTTCGATGGGTTCGAGCTGACCCCGCCCGTGACGTTCGTCGCCTGTGGTACATCCTACCACGCGGCGCTGTTCGGCGCGCAGCTGTTCCGCGAGTGGGGCGTGCCGGCTCACGCCTACCTGGCCAGCGAGTTCGAGGCCGAGGCGATGCCGATCGACGCCGACTCGGTCGTCGTCGGCGTCACCCAGAGCGGCGAGACCGCCGACACCCTCCGGGCGCTTCGGGAGGCCAGCGCCGCCGGGGCGACGACGGTCGCCGTGACCAACGTCGTCGGGAGTTCGGCCGCCCGGGAGACCGACCGCGTCCTGTACATCCGGGCCGGCCCGGAGATCAGCGTCGCCGCGACGAAGACGTTCGCCTCCCAGCAGGCCGCGCTGACGATGCTCGCCGCCGCGCTGAGCGACCACCGCTCCCGGGAGCTGGTCCAGGAGCTGCGGGCGGTCCCCGACCGCATCCAGTCGGTCCTCGACGAGGACGCCGCTCGAGAGGTCGCCTCGACGTACGCCGACGCGGGCGCCTACTTCTTCATCGGCCGGGGGTACCACTACCCCGTCGCCCTCGAGGGCGCGCTGAAGATGAAGGAGATCACGTACAAACACGCCGAGGGCTTCGCGGCCGGCGAGCTCAAACACGGCCCGCTCGCGCTCGTCACCGAACAGACCCCGGTGTTCGCCATCGTCACCGGCGACGGCCGACGCGCCGAGAAGACCATCGGGAACGTCAAGGAAGTCGAAGCCCGGGGGACGCCGGTCGTCGCCGTCACGGACGGGAGATCGGAGGTCGGCCGCTACGCCGACCACGTCCTCGAGGTGCCGCCGGCCGGCGAGATCACGAGTTCGATGGTCGCGAACGTCCAGCTCCAGCGGGTCGCCTACTGGACGGCCCACGAGCTGGGTCGGTCGATCGACAAACCACGGAACCTGGCGAAAAGCGTCACCGTGGAGTAAGGGAACCGATCCCTCGCCCACAAAGTTTATCGTTCTAATATATAGAGTGGCTGTACGGAGTCGAGATGAACGCTCGAGTTCGGTGCGGCGCCACGGGCCGGGTAAGGGGTCGACGGCGACCCGGAGGGTCGGCTCGGGCGAAGCCTCACCCCGCGGGATCGGGACCGGTATTCGTCCGAGTGGGGTCGAATGACCGTCCTCGTTACGTTCACCGACGGTACCCGCAAGGAGTTCGAGACCGCCGAGAAACTCGAGTCGGGATGGCTCAGATGTACGCGTCCGCGAAGCGAGCCGCGGTCGGATCTGCCGGGCGAAACGACGACGAAGTACTATCGACTCGAGGCGCTCGACGCCGTCGAGCGGGACTCGACGTGAGCGTCGACACGGCCCGGGTCGGACATCGATCACACGGACGGCCGGTCCCCACCGGCCGGTGCCGGGACGGCTCGTGCCCTAACGGTCAGTCTCCGGCAATCGCATTCCCCGCAGTCACGTCGACCACCCGCACGGGGATAGTTCTGTCGGCCAGTTGAACTGCTTGAGAACGAGACACGCGACGAGCGGTGCGATCAGCCCGCGATCAGTTCGAGTCGGCCGTCGAACGGCCGGAAAGAATCCGCCCGAGCAGCGCCCGGATCGCCGCGAGTCCGGGGGAGCCGTTCCGGCGCCACACGACGAGCGCGACCGCCGCGAGGACGAACTCGAGGAGGAAGTACGGCTCGCCCAGCGACTCGAGGAGGAGGGCGGTCACCGACGGCGCACCCGATTCGTAGCTCTCGACCGGCGTGACGGGCCAGAGGAGGTGATTCGCACCGCCCCCACCCCACAGCGCCGGCACGGCGTCGACCATCGCGTGTGAGATCGCGCCGAGTCCGAACGCGAACCCGTACTCGGGGCGGCCGTACCGCCGCGCGAGGAGGTAGACGGCGATCGAGACGGGAAGCAGAACGAACAGGGAGTGAGCGAGGGTCCGTCCGGTCGGGAGCACCCCCAGATACCACGCCAGGGGTTTGTCGATCAGATCGGGAAACTGGGTGCCGACCAGAAGTGCGAGGACGGCGACCTCGCCCGGCGGGCGATCGAACCGGAGTCGGGTCGCGAGGGCGTAACAGAGATAGCCGATAGCTGCGTGTCCGAGCGGCCACATACGACTCGAGCGACGGGGGCGAGGCCTATAACGGACCTGATTCGTCCTGTCGGACGAAAGTCAGAGAACGTCCGGTCGTACGAGATCGGTGCGTGAGTCGTTTTGTCCGACAGTATCAGGACTCGAGAGTCTCCAGCACCGCCGATCGGCTCGCGTGCCAGCCGGTGACGACTGCGACGAGGACGCCGACGACGACGGCGACGGCAAAGCCGAGGACCGAGACCTCGAGGGGCGTCCGAACGAGCCGTTCGAAGCCGATGACGTTCGTCGAGAGGCGGTTCAGCCCCGCGGCGAGTACGGGCGTCGCGGCGACGCCGATCGCTCCGCCGAGGAGGCCGATGAGCGCCCCCTGAACGCCGATCGTCCCGGCCAGCAGCCGCCGCGAGAGGCCGAGCGCCCGCAGCGCCGCCAGCGTCTCGCGTTGCTGGTAGGCGACCAGCACGAACAGGTTGGCCGTCAGCGCGACGCCGCCGGCGATCGCCAGCCCGACGAGCGCGACCCCGCTCGCGACGACGAGAAGCCGGTCGCTCACCATCGCGGCGAACTGGTCGTCGGCGGTGCGGACGTCGTAGGCCGGATACTCCGCCCGAACGTCGTCGGCGAACGCCTCGCGGTCGACGCCGTCCTCGAGGTTGATCGTGACGAACGAGGCACGGCTCGAGCCGGCAGTGCCGGTCGTCGACTGGAGCTCCGGCAGGCGGAGCGTCGCAGTCTCGGTCCCCAAGAACTGCGAGTAGTACGAGCCGACGCCGGCGACGGTGTAGGCGTCGACATTCTGGCGGCTGGCGCCGACGTAGACGGGGTCGCCGACCCCGACGTCGAGTCGGGCTGCGGTAGCGGGGTCGAGCACGACGACGCTCGAGCGGAACTCTTCGTCCCCGTCGGCGGTCATCGCGCCGTCGAACCCGTCGCCGTCCTCGAACTCGAAGTGGCCGTGGGTGCCCTCGACGCCGACGGCAGGGATCGGCTCGACGGCGTCGGGGTCGGCGCCGAGGTAGACGTCGTGCATCGCGACCGTCGAGACGTCGCCGACGGCCTCGCGCTCGCGGAGGTCGGCCGCGACGGTCGCGGCGTCGACGACCTCGTTCTCGCCGCCGGCCGCGGGGCCGCCGGTGATCCAGATATCCCGGCCGGCGTCGTCGAACTGCTCCTGGCCGGTCTCGACGACTCCGACCCCGAGGCCGGCGAGCAGCGTCACCGAGAGCACCGCGAGCACGACCCCGCAGACGGCGAGCGCGGTCCGCCCAGGAGCGTGGCGTAACTGGGCGAGTCCGAGGCCGACAACGGCGCGAACCCGGGCCAGCGAGGCGCGGCTCACCGCCCCACCTCCGCCAGGACGTCCGTTCGAGCCGCGAGCGAGAGGGGGTACGGCAGGGCGAGCAGCGTCGAGACGAGGGCGACCGCCAGCGCATAGGGAGCCAGCAGCGGGTGCAGGGCCGCGACCGCCTCGGGAGCGACCGTCGCGGTCGCGAGCGCGTTCGTGAGCCGGATGCCGACGATTCCGAGACCGACACCCAGGAGAGCGCCGACGGTCGCGGTCGCGAGCGTGGTCGTCGCGACGACCGCCAGCCGGCTCGGCGTCGGAAAGCCGATCGCGCCCAGCGTCGCGAGCGTCCGGCGGTCGGCCTCGACCCGCATCCCCGCGGTGGTCGCGACCAGCAACGAACAGATCCCGAGTGCGACGACCAGCGCGAGGGCGCTCGTCGCGAGCGCGAGGCCGTCGCCGAACAGTGCCCGCACGTCGGGCGCTCCCTCGCCCTCGAGCGCGGCGTCGGGGTACGTCTCGGCTGCCCCCTCCCGGATCGCGTCTCCCTCGCCCCAGACCAGCACCTCGTCGGCCAGTCCGCTCCCCTCGGCGCCCGACAGCGACTGGAGCACCTCGAGGTGGACGAGCGCGACGGGCGCCTCGTCGCCGGATCCGTCCTCGACGGCGGCGACCGTCGTCGACCGGGTGTCGACGCCCTCGAGCGAGAGGGGGTCGCCCGGCTCGGCGCCGAGTTCGGCGGCGGCGGCCCTCGAGAGGACGATTCGGGCGTCACTCGAGCCAGCCGGCTCGAGATCGGCCGTCGGGAGCTCCGCCACGGTCGACGGCTCGTCGCCGGGAACGACGCCGACGAGCAGGAGGTACGCCGAACCGTCGGCGTCGGGGTGGTCGACCCGGATCGGCTCCCGGAGCACGGGCGAGGCGTGGTCGACCCCGTCTCGATCCGCGATCCGTTCGGCCCGATCCGGGCTCTCGCCCAGCCGGGGCGATTCGACGCCGGCGACCGAGCCGAGGAGATCGCCGTCGTCGGCGACGATCCGGGCGTCGGCGTCGTGGCCCGCCTCCCCGTCGTCGGCCAGCGCGAGCGCGACCCCGGTGACGAGCACGAGGTTCGCGACCGTCAGCGCCACGACGAGGATCGTCGCGAGGGTCCGTCCCCGCGCCGTCCTCGTCTGCGTTCGAACGAGCCCCACCGCGACCGCGAGCAGCCCCCACCATCGGCTCGAGCGCCGCGAGTCCGCGCCGGAGTCGTGATCCCGTCCTGACATCGGTGGCGGTCGAGGAAGCCGTCACCGCGTCGCGGTCGAGAGCGGCGATCGGTTCCCGTCCACGCCGAGAGAGTCGGGCACGTGTCATTGTTTGTGTCTCGTTACTTTCCGGCTGCTCGAACCGACGTTCCGTTCGACTCGCGGAACGGCAGTGGGTCGTTCCCCGGTACGGCTCTCGTTCCCCCGCGGCCGGTTCGTTCGAACCGACGACGCCGGGACGCCCGATAGACTTATCGTGCCAACTGTTGACAACCATGCCGATGGTCGGAAAGCTCATCGCCCTCCTGACGTTCGCCCTCCTGTTGCTCTTTCTGGCCGGCGCGCCCGTGATTGCCGAATTTACGGCTGCACAGCTGTGTGGCCCCCTCGAGTCGATCGAGTGCTGAACGGGCGGAGCGACGACCGCGGTCGCGACGCCGGGAGTCGCTAGTCGGTGGGCGCCGACCGAGCGAGCGGGACGTCCTCGGCACCGCCGAGGCTGCGCTCGAAGAACGCCCGGTTCTCGCGGATGCGCCGTTCGCTCCACTCCCACCACTCGAGTTCGAGCAGCCGGGATCTGATCTCCGGGGGAAACCGCCAGCCGATCCGCTCGGCCGGGACGCCCCCGACGATCGCGTAGGGCTCGACGTCCTTCGTGACGACCGCTCCCGCGCCGACGACGGCCCCGTCGCCGATCGTCACACCCGAGAGGATCGTCGCCCTCGTCCCGATCCAGACGTCGCTGCCGACCGAGATCGGGCCGTCGTCGGTCGACGGGAGCTCTCCGTCGAGGACCTCCTCGTAGAGCCGGATCTGTAGCGACGGCCGGTCGATCCGGTGGTTGGTCTGCTGGAACGTGCTCTCGCGGGCGATCGCACAGTAGCGGCCGATCTCGACCTCCCCGACGAGGTCGCAGTCGGGCTCGAGGTTCGTCCGTCGTCCGATGGTGACGTCGCCGTCGAGGATACAGCCCCGGCTCAGCCGAGCGTACGGACCGATCTCGACCCGACGACGGAGCAGACAGCCGATCGAGATCCGGGCCGAGGGAGCGATATCGAACTCGGCGGCGTCGAAGTACCGATCGAGGAGATCGTGGGTCACCGGCGGATAGCCGAGGGCGGAAGCCGCCCGTTCGACGATGGTATCGAGACTCATGTGCGTAGCTACCACCCAACGCAACTCTGTATATAGTTTGTCCGAGTATCGCGTAGAGTCATCGATCGAAACCGTTCGCAGCCCGCAGCTACCGAGGGTAGGCGGTACCTGCCTCCGTTTCGATTCGGGAACGAACCGACGGGGTCGAGCAGCCGGCGACTACCGCGATCCGGAGCCGACTCTCGCGCGCGGCGAGCGCTTCGGAGAGTCGATCGCTGACGGATCGGATCTATCGAGCCTTCACACCGAAGCTGACGGCCGAATCGAATCCGCCGAACGGTCCGGTTACCGTCACTATCGTCGCTGTAACACTGGTCGCGTAGCTGGGAGGTCGGTCCATAACAAACCGTGGGACGAGGGTGGTCTGGGGTGGACCAATGGACCGACGAACCTATCTCGTGACCGCGACGGGCGCAGTCGTGGCGCTTGCCGGCTGTTCGGAAATGGGCGGCCCGGGCGAGACCGACGACGACGAGGACCACGACGACGGCGCGGGCAACGGCGACGACGATCACGACGAGCCGGAAACGGACGACGGGGAAGAGGAGGAGGATGAAGAAGAAGAGACCGCGGACCGCGACCTCGTCGGCACCTACGACGACTTCGAGGACTTAGAGCCCTGGCGGGCGTTCCAGGACATCGGCGCGATCGAGGCCGACACGGAGCAGTACTACGACGGCTCGCAGTCGGCGCGACTCACGCCGGACTCCGAGGACGGTCAGGTCAGGGTGCGCCGCGAGACCGACGAGCCGATCGACGTTCGCGACGTGGCGCCGGGACTGGCCATGACCGCCTCCGACAGCGGGATGGTGTTGATCCAGCTGCAAGACGAGGACGGCGACTACGTCGAGTACAGCCAGCAGGTGATGGACAACATGCCGCTGGCGCGGCACAACTTCGGACTCACTCGCGTGCGCGGAGATCCAAACTTGGAGGAGATCATCGTTCTGCAGATCATCCGCTGGTTCGGTGAACCCGCTGACGAGGACGACGAGGCCGGCGAGGAGATGTGGGTCGACGACTTCCACTTCGTGCCGAAGCCCGACACCCCGAAGGTGATGTTGCAGTTCCACGGCGGCTACGAGACCCACTACGAGGAGGCCCTCCCCCGGGTCGCCCAGTACGACTTCCCGGCGACGACGTTCGTGCCGACCGACCGGCTCCGCGCGGACGCCGCCGTGCAGGGCGACCGACTCACCGAAGGACAGGTCGAGGAACTCGCCTCGAACGGGTGGACGATCGGCTGCCAGACCGCGAACGCGGCGCAGGCGGGCTCGATCGGCGAGGCCGGGGCCGAGGAACTCATCACCGGGCCCGCGGAGTGGCTCGAGGAAGAGGGGTACGACGACGACGGCCGGTTCTTCGCGTTCCCCGGCTCGCAGTACACCGAGGAGACCTACGAACTCGTCCAGGACAACTACGACCTGGCGTTCGCGGGCCAGACCCAGTCCCAGGGGTACGCCAGCAATCCCCACCTCTGCTCGGTGGTCTCGGGCCCCACCGGCGACGAGGGGGCGAGCCTCGTCGAGTGGACCGCCGAGATGGGCGGCATCACCTCGATCGGCTTCTACCAGCTCGAGGAGAGCGGGGCCATCGAGGGGCTCGAGTCGACGCTGGCCGCCCTCGAGGAGTACTCGGGGGAGGTCGACGTGATCACGCCCGGGGAGATGGCCGACGAGTACGTCGTCGAGTGACTCGCTCGAGCGTACGGCGATTGCGTCGCGGACGCGGTGGCGAACGGAAACGGACGCCAGCATGACGTCGCTCCTACTCCCGCGGCATCCGCAGCGTCAGCAGCGTTCCGAGCGCGATGATCAGCGCCAGCAGGAGGTAGCCGGCGTCGAAGTACCCCCGCTCGGCGATCACGCCGAAGACGACCGGACCCGACGCACCCAGAACCGAGGCGCTCGAGCGGATCACGCCCAGTCCCGTTCCCTGGATCTCCGGCGGGATGATCTCGGCGAGGTACGACTGCGTGATCGCGCCGGAGCCGAGCATCGTACTCGCGAGGACGGTGACCCCGACGAGCCCGACGAGCCCGTCGACGAACGGTAACAGCGCGAGGCCGACGATCGATCCCAGCAGGACCAGCGGGAGCGACCCCCGGAGCCCGATACGGTCGTAGGCCATCCCGGCGACCGGCTTGACGACGACGCCGACCGCGAAAAAGAGGCCGAACAGCACGCCGGCGACCGTCGAGGACAGCCCCTTCTGCTCGACGAGGTAGGTCGGATAAAAGGCCGAGAACGTCTGCCAGACGAAAATAAAGAGAAAGAGGATCACGCCCATGATCGCGAGGACGGGACTGCGGAGTTCGCCGACCACGTATCGGAGACTCTCGCTCGAGGCGTCGTCGCCGTCGGCGGGGTCGGGAGCCGGCAGCGTCAGCCAGATGACGACCGCGGTAACACAGAGGATCGGCAGGACGAAGCCCAGGCCGAGCCGCCAGGCGACCGCGACGGCGAGCACACTCGCGATCGGGGGTAACACGGTCTGGCCGATGTCGCCGGCCGCCATCGTGACGCCCAGGGCCCGTCCGATCCGATCGGGGTAGAGATCCGAGAGCGCGGTGATCCGGGCGATCGGATACTGCGAGAGCCCCAGACCGACGAGCGCCGTCGCCCCGAACAGGGTCGCGGCGGTCGGCGAGAGGAGGACGACGGTCACTCCGACGACGACCATCGAGACGCTCGCGGTCAGCACGGACCGTTCGCCGTGGCGGTCCGCCAGCATCCCTCCGGGGACCTGCCCGATCGCGTAGCCGAGCCAGATCAGCGTGACGAGCAGGCCGGCCGTCGAGAGCGTGAGATCGAACTCGGCGCTGAAGTAGGGCAGCAAGACGGGGTAGATCATCCGGGTGCCGTTCAGCAATCCCCAGCCGAGCGCGATGGCCAGCAGCGTCTTCCCGGTGCCGCCGGCCCACAGGCCCACCAGCTCGCGACGGATCGAATCCAGGCGACTCATTCGGCGTGTGCGTGGCAAGGCCGGTCCCGTTGAAACCGTTTTATTTCGAGGCGGCGGTTGCTGATTCCGGGTTTCGCTTCCCGTGGCCGGAGCGGCGAAGGCGGATCGATCGGCCCGCTCGAGTCGAGAACCGATCGGTCCGCTCGAACCGGCACTCCCCGTGTGCGAAGTGAAACGGTACCACGACAGATCTGAGTCACCCCCCGTGTGCGAGATGAATTATTCGGGTCGGGAACCGACCCGTCTGGCCGAAACCAGCGCAGCCGCCGATCGGATCTTCCGACACTCCGCGTGCGAAATGAATTAGCGGGGCCGACGGATCGGATCACGCCGGTATCGGCGTTTCGGGCCGCCCTCCCCGTGTGCGAGATGAAATCCCCTTCGGTGTCGTGAACTGGCGGCTCGAGTTCGAGCGACGAGCGAATCGTTACAACAGACCGTCTCAGGCTTCGTCGAAGAACTCGTCGATCTGTGCGTTGACGACGGACTGGATCAGTTCGTCCTCACCCTCGATCTCCTCGAGGCGGAAGTCGGCCTGCAGCGTCTCGGCGACGACGGCCGGATCGTCGACGAACGTGTACTCCTTGTGGACGCCGCTGCCGTAGCCCCGCCCTCGTTTCTCCGAGGTGATGAAGTTGTACGTCTCGGCCTCGGTCATGTATCGGAGGTAGGAGTCCCGGGACTTCTTGTCGGCGTCGAGTCGCTCGGTCAGGTACTGGTAGACTCGGTAGGCGACAGTGCTCGGGATCGCGTTCAGGTTCCGCTCGGCGTGGACCGGCACGATCGCGGTCGCGTACAGGGAGAGTTTCTTTTGGGTCGAGAGCCCCTGCATCTGGGTGAGGGTGCGATCGCGTTCGGCTTCCCGTTGAGCGTCGCGCACGTGATCCTCGAGGACCGTCTCCTCGCCCCGGCGGTTCGCGATCTCGCCGGCCTTCCGAAAGAGGTCGATCGCCTTCCGCGCGTCGCCGTGGTCCTGGGCGGCGAAGGCCGCGCTCAGGGGGATGATCCCGGCCTCGAGCACCCCGTCCTGGTAGGCGTCCCGTCTGCGGTCGAGGATCGCCTGGAGCTGGTTGGCGTCGTAATCCGAGAAGACGACGTCCTGCGGGTTGAAGGAGCTCTCGGCCCGGCCGTCGAGATCCTCCATGAAGCGGGGATCGTTCGTGAGCGCGGCGACGGAGACGTGGCCGTCGATCCGGCCGAGCTGGGAGGCCCGCGAGAGCTGGTACAGCAGCTTCGAGTAGGCGGGCTCGTCGTTGGGGTCGCGCTGGCGACCGACCAGGAGGTCGACCTCGTCGAGGATGATGATGACGGAGTCGAACTCCTCGCTCAACAGCTGGTACAGCCGGTTCAGCTTTCGGTCCGTCGAGACGCCGCTCTCGGGGACGCCGACCTCGACGCCGGCCGTCGTCGCGGTGTTCTCGACGAGGCGGTACACCGCCCGGTCGTGGGACTTGATCGTCTGGCAGTTGATCTGGATGACGCCGAAGCGATCGCCCTGGGCCTCCGCGAGCTCGACGACCTGCTCGCAGACGGCGTTGATGATCAGCGACTTTCCGGTTCCCGACGGGCCGTACAGCAACATGTTGGGCGGACGGTTCCCCTGAAGCGCGGGCCGGAGGTAGGTGATGATGTCCTCGAGCTGTTGATCCCGGCCGACGATCCGGTCCTCGTCGATGACGGCGTCCGGGTCGAGCAGTCCCCTGTCCCTGAACACCGACTGCTGGACGCCGTCCTGCAGCCGTCCCTTGATAGATTCCGAGAGGGAGTGGCGATCGTCGCCGTCGGTCATACCGTGTCACTCGCACCGACTTCATAAATACGTGACGAGTACCGCATGCGAGAGCAACGACGGTCGTACCGTCAGTTAGAGGGCCTGGGACAAGGACACAGGTATCGAGGTCCGAAACCGTGGGCGAAGTCAAATCGCCGTGAGCGAAGTCAAATCGGGCGGAGACACCCCGTGTGCGAGATGAATTCCGCGCCCGCGAGTTCCCAACCGCGGACGAAGGCAGCGTGACGGCTCGAGGGACGGGGAACGGTTACCCAGAAACGGTACTACCGCCACCTCGCACCGACTGGGTTGGATCCGCGCGAGTCTCGAGGGACGAACCGATGGGGAGTCGGGAGTCCGCGAACCCCCTCCCCCCGTGTGCGAAATGAAATCGGTACGAACGGGTGGGGGTGGTCGGGGAGGGGCAGAAGGGGGAAGCGACCCGAAAGCGGCGGAAGACGGCGGAAACGGCCCCGACGAAACGACCGAAGGCGTAGATCCGAGGAGCAGTCCTCTCCGAAGCCCTTCTAGTACCGGTGCTTTTATGTTGTGCCTATTAGAATAGAATCCGTACTGGATCCCGATCGGCTCGAGGAAACGAATCGATTCCGAGACCGATCGGTAAAGTCGATACACGCCCGGAAAATACGGTTTCCTCGCTCGACGAGCGAGCTCGAGCCGTCGCACGCTCGCGACCAGGACGGCCGTTCGTCCCCCCACCCCCGCTCACACGCCGGATTTCATTTCGCACACGGGGGGTGGGTCCAATCGGATGCTCCCTATAAGCGAGTCGATGATCCGTCGACCGCGATCGAACCGCTTCAATCCGAGCTGATGACGATCCTGTCGTCGATGTTCTCGACCCGCTCGAGGGGCAGCCGGAATCGGCCGTCGGCGTCGAGTTCGATTCGTGCCGGAAGCTGATCCTGCGGTTCGACGACCAGTTCGTCGATCGTCCCCGACTCCACGCCCATCGTGATGTTCTCGAGCGTGCCGAAGTCGGTGCCGTCGATACTGACGATGGTCTTCCCCTGAAGCTGTCGTGCCAAACAGGTTGCCATACCCGTCGTTTCGCGGACGTCTACTAAACACCGTGGGGTCGGTCACAGTTTTCGAGGATCGACGAGCGGAGCGCTCTCGAGCTATCGAACGGAAGGAAGGCCCCCGACGATCGGTCGGGGGGCACCACTGAACCACGATCGCGAACCAGCAACGGAATGTCGTCCACGCGGGAGACACCTGGGATGCGCTGCTGGTCACGAGATATCGTATTCGAGTACAAAAGTACCTCTCGGTTCGCGTCGGACGTCCGTCGTCGCGAACGGGCCGGTACTGCGGAGAGCGGACGACTCCGCGAATTCCCCGCATATAACCGTTGGGGACCGTGTGGCGACTCGCCAGCCCCGCCTTAGCTTACAGGTGGACGGCGCCCGTCGACTCGAGTATGACAGCGAACCACACCCGACGACGACTGCTCGGGGGACTGTCCGCCGCGGGGGCGGCGGCGCTGGCCGGCTGTACCGGATCGACGCCGTTCGTCGGTCGCCGACTCGAGGACGACCGGACGATCGATCCCGGCGACGCCGAGGCGATCGCGATCACCGGTTCGGTCGGCGATCTGACCGTCACCGGCGCCGACCGCGAGACGATTCGACTGGACCTCGAGAAACAGGCCAGTTCGGTCCGAACCGACCTCGAGGCGCTGCGCCTCGAGGCCGACCGGGTGGCGGACCGCCTCGAGATGGCGTCCCCGACGGCCGAGCGACTCGACCTCGGTGCCGACCGACTCCGCGGCGGGCTCCGACGATTCGTTTCGGTCCCCGTCCGACGGGAAACGTACCGCCGTCTGGCGTACCTGCTGCTCGCCGTTCCGCTCGGGATCGCGTACTTCGTCTTCCTCGTCGTCGGCCTCTCGGTCGGCGTCGGGCTCTCGATACTGGTCGTCGGACTCCCGATCCTGGTGCTCGTGCTGGGTGCGACGCTGCTTGCGGCCCAGCTCGAGCGCTGGCTCGTCACGCGCTTGCTCCCGGTCGAGATCGAGGGCAGGCGCGAACTCGAGGGGGACCGGCGCCGGGATCGAGCACTCGACCTGCTGACCGATCTCCGGACGTGGACGCCGTTCGTCTACCTCCCCTCCGTCTTTCTCCTCGGACTGGGCTCGTTCGTCGCCCTCACGACCGGGCTGTCGACGGCGCTGGCGATGCTCCTCGTGCCGCTGTACTACGATCAGCCGGGACTGTACGTGGGTGTCGTAACCGACCGGGCACCGGAGTTCCACCAGGCCGTCTACCTGGCGTGGAACCAGCTGCTGGTCGGGTTCGAAGCGGTCGTCACGGTCGGCTACTGGGAGATCACGACGCTCCCGCAGGCGCTTGTCGTCGCCGCTGGGGGGCTCCTGCTCGAGGGTGGGTACGACGTGACCACGCTGCTCGACTCTGCCTGACCGCGCCGACCACGTTCCCCCGCCCGTGGGATCTCGCTATCGAGGACTCGCCGCGTGCATCCGATTCTCGAGGCGATCGGAACTGGTTGTCACTCGCTTGCGGCAACCGAGTTACCGATAATAGGTACCTCAGCCGAGGTAGCTATGTTAGAATAGGTGTCTATTGTACCTGTCGCCGCCTCGGTCGAGAATCTGACGATTCGCCGGTCGCCGTCTCGAGGAAGCGAGCGATTCGCGAGATCGGGCGGCGGCGAGACGGGAATGTGCAAGCCTCAGACTCATTGATCGGTTCGTTGATGGTTCGGTATGGCAACACTCGAGACGACACAGGAGCGGACCCGTTCCGAAATCGCCGCGTACCTCCGGCAGTTCGCCGACGAACTCGATCCGGACGTGCGGTCGGACGGTGCCGACCGCGGCGGGAACACCGCCGAGACGGTCGGGACCGGTTCGACGGAAACGACCGGGACAGGAACTGGCATCGGAGACGAAACGAGCCGCCGGGACGGCGCCACGGACGGCGACCGCGACCGCGCCCAGAGCGTCGGTGACAAGGTCACGGTGATCGCCGGCAACGAGAGCGCGACGATCAATCCGCCGCGGACGTGCGCGTTCGACGTCGCCATCGACACCGATTCCGACCTGCTCGATACCGGTGCGGAGCGAAGTACCACCTTCACGATCCGGTGGGACGCCGACCACGTCGAGGCCGACGACGAGCTGACCGTCGAGTAGTCGTCGAGTGGGCTCCGTTTCGCTCGATGGTCGCGCATCCGAAAGGCGTGAGCGACGACGAACGATCAGCAGACGCCGTGTCGCTCGTAGAACCGGCGAACGCGGTCGTCGGTCAGTAGCGGGCCGTGCACCTGCATCGCCTTGAGCCCGGGGTGGTCGTTCGCTTCGATGACTTTGAACGAGCCCTCATCGTCGGTGAGCACGAGGTCCCAGCCGACGTAGGGGAGCATCGGATGGCTCGAGGCCAGTTCGAGCACTCGCTCCCGGATCGTCTCCCAGGCCGGGATTCGGGTGCCCTGGATCCGCGCTCCGGTCTCCGGGTGGTGGGCGTGCCACTCGAGGTGGTCGCTCTCGTCGGGAAGCTGGGCGCCCGGACCCAGCTCGCCGGTCTCGACGTCGATTTCGGCGCTGAGCCCGCCCTGCGAGAAGTTGTCCATCGAACCCGAACGGTCGGTTCCGATCCGCTGGACCGCGGCCGCGATAAACGCCTCCTCGGCCGCCTCGTCGTACATCGTGAGCACGCGGATCGTGTTCGGCGTCTCGGGGTAGAGGGCGGCCGAGTACGGTCCCTGCTCGACGTGCTCGCAGACGAGGTAGTTCTCGAGGTCGTCCACCCGGGCGACGAGGGCGTCGCGGTCGTATCGGTCGCCGTTGATCTCGTACCCGTCCGCGGTCCGCGAGCACAGCAGCACGTTCTCGCCGCCGCCGCCCATGATCCACTTGAGCACCAGCTTTCCGTCCGCATCGAGGCGGTCGGCGACCCACTCGCCGGCCCCGCGGCGAGCGACGGCCCTCGAGCCGACCGTCGACTCGAGCGTCGCCGTCTCGTCGCCGGCGACCGCCGACGGTGCCGGCTCGTGCGTGTCGTCGAACTCGTGGAAGACGCCGTCGCGGACGAGTCCGTGGACGGCCATCCGGTGATCGCCGTAGGCCCGCATCAGCCAGTCGAAAAACAGCTTGTTCGAGAGCGCGATCGACCACGTGCCGTTGAGGTTCTTCGTCCGGACGAACCGCTGGTAGTTGTTGACGAACGACGCCGGATCGTAGCGCTCGAAGTCGTAGATGACGCCGGCCCTGCTCAGAAAGCCGCGCCGCCAGAGCGCGAGCCGGCGCGGAAGCGACTGCGAGTACGACGGAGAGTTCCGTTCGGTATCCACGAGGTCCTGGATTCCCTTCGCCGTAAAGTAGTAGTCGCGGACGTTCATACCGTGTCCTGTCGATCACCCGCTGTGAACGTTGTGTTTCGTCCCTCGGTACCGGGTAGCTCGGATTCCCGAGAGTCGACCGTCCGAAACACGACCGCGGGAGCTCTCGAGGACGGGGCGCCCGGAGCGACGCTTTTCCCCGAGATACGTACGGACCGCCGTCGACACTGACGACCGCTGGCACCGTGCTGGCAGTGACGGCTCCACGGACCACTCCGATCTCGAGGCGATTCGGTCGGGCGATACGGTGGCGGTCGACGGCGCTCACGGTCGGTGACGCCCCGTCGAGAGAGCCGTTCGGTTCCGCTGGATAGAATTTCTCAGTCTCCGGGAACTGACTTCATTCTTGAACATCCGTCGGTGATTACACGGAATTGAAGACGATGACCGAACACACGCGTCGAACGGTACTGAAGGCTGCGGGAGCATCGACGATCGCCGTTGCCCTCGCCGGTTGTTCCGGTGACGACGACGACGGCAGCAACGGCGACGACGGCGACGACGGCAACGGCGACGACGGTGACGGCGAGTTCGAGATCGAAGCCGGCACCGAGATCGTCCTCGACGGTTACGCTTCCCACTGGGAGGGTGTCGAGCCGAGCGAGATCGAGGGCGAGCAGAACCCGACGCTCGTCCTCGAGGAGGGCGAGGAGTACACCATCGAGTGGATCAACGCCGACGGCGTCACCCACGACCTCCAGATCTGGGACGAGAGCGACGACCTCGTCGACGACCTGGCGACCGACAGCGTCGACGCCGAGGACGAGGGCGATTCCCTCGAGTTCACCGCCGACCCCGAGATGGTAACCTACGTCTGCGAGTACCACGCCGCGAACCAGGTCGGCGACCTCGTCGTCGAGTAACGACAGTCGATCGACTCCGCTTTTCCGGCCTCGATCCGCGACCGATCCCCCGTTCGATCGCCTCGAGGGCCCCCCGCCGCGTCGCCGACGGCTCTCCCCGTCGCTCGAGGTCGACCGCCCGATGGTGGTAGCGCGCGCGAAGGGAATGGCCCCGGCCCCGTCGTCGACTTCGATCGCTCCGATCGGCGGAACGCTCGCCGCTCACGGTTCGACGACCGCCCTCACTCGTTGTTCCCGCTCGAGGCGCCTCCCGAAACGGCACCTCACTAATTGGCCGTCGAGCCGTCTCCCGCCGGATATCGGGGCTCGTCAGTTGCGATCGCGCAACGATCTCCTACGCTAAAGGGGGGTCGGGAACCGGACGCTGGTACGATGCGTAGAACGACACGACGACGACTGCTGTTCGCGACAGGAGCAACGACCGCGGGACTTGCGGGTCTGGCTACCGCCGACGACCACGGCGACCACGGAGCGGACGACGGGGACCACGAGCACGACGACGAAGCGGACGACTACGAACATCACGACGAGGGTGACCACCACGACGAGGTCGACCATCACGACGACGCCGAGGGACCGTTCAACGACGCCGACGTCGCGTTCATGCAGGGAATGATCCCACACCACGAGCAGGCGATCGAGATGGCCAAGCTCGTCCCCGATCGGACGGACAGTCGACGGCTGTGCGACCTCGCTCCGGAGATCATCGAGGTCCAGGAGGCGGAGATCGAACAGCTGCGGGAGTGGCTCGAGGAGGCCGGCGCCGACGCTCACGGCGACCACGCCCACGACGAGATGGAGGGCATGCTTTCCGAGGAGGAGCTAACCGAACTCGGTGAGGCCGAGGGCCGGGAGTTCGACTGTCTGTTCGCCGAACACATGATCTTCCATCACGAGGGTGCGATCGAGATGGCCGAAGACGTTCTCGAGGACGGACGGGCGCAGCGCGTGACCGATCTGGCCAAAGAGATCATCGAGGTCCAACGCGAGGAGATCGAGATGATGGAGTGCTGGCGGGACGACTGGGCCTGTTGAGCCGGTTCCGACCGCCGGGGGGCTACCGAGCCAGGATCGGACGGTCGAGTTTCGGCACTCAGTTCCGGCCGTCGAGGTCGACTCCTCCCCGGAGGTAGCGTTCGCCGAGTTCGGTCAGCCGATACTTTCCCCGTTCGACGCGCTCTACGAGGCCCGCCTCCTCGAGCCTCGTCAGTCGACGGTTCACCTCCTCGCGGCTGTAGTCGATGTTGTACGCGATGATCGCGGGAGTAAGTACCAGCTCAGAGGAGTGAAACAGCCCGAGAACGGCGTCGTCGATCGGCGCCATCCACTCGGCCGGTTTCCGGATCTGGCTGGGATCGGTCAGGAGCAACGATGCCCACTCCTCCCGCCGAAGGTCGTTCTGGACGGGGCTGTACAGTCCGAACAACACGAGAAGGGCGGCGACCCCGTGGATCCAGTGAACGGCCGACGGAGCAAGCAGCTCCGTGAGCGGACCGCCGATAATAAACAGGAACAGCCCGGCGACGGTGATCAACACGAACGAGTCGTACTCGACCGCGTCGAACTCGGTGTAGAGTAACACCAGCAATCCCAGTCCGGCTACCACGCCCATCATGAGGACGTATCCCGTAAAGAGGTCGAGTCCGATCATAGACGTCACTCGAGCGTCGCCCCTCGCTGTATCGTTCGGTGTCTGTACACGACGAGCCAGATCGAGACCGCGAGCAGGGTGTAGACGCTCCCGCGAAGGATGCGAAGCGCCGTCGACTCCGTCCCGAGGACGAGCAACACGGTGTGGTAGATCGTCGTTCCCGACATCACGATCGCGACCATCGCGACAGCCGTTCCGAACGGTGATTTACGGAACACCTCCCACGACAGCAGCGCGAGCAGGCCTGCACCGGTTCCGGTGACGATCGCGAACGGAACGCTCACTGTGTGCATTGTCTCGGTTACGTGTTAGTAGCGAGGATCGATAAGTGTGGTTTTGCGGCGGGGCCGGTCCTGTGACCGACCGTGTGGCCGATTCGGGCGTTCGATAGTTGCGCTCCTGCCGGCGAACGGGACTTTCGGAACCGACCTGGATTCGTCGAACCTGCCGCTTTCGAGCCGCTGACCCGCTACTCGAGCCGCCCGGATGTGCAGGCACAACCCACTTTAGCAATCCTGTAATGTCCTTTGCTACCACGAGAACCACACGTACTATGATTCACAACTCGCCGCACCGACGCGTTCAGTACCGCCGCATCGCACCACCTGAAAATGGCAATTGAAATCGACATCGAATCCGCCAGCCTCGACAAAAAGCTCGAGAAGTCCCTCGAGGTGCTCGAGGAAACGTGGGACAGGTTCGACGATCCCACCTTCACCTGCAGCTTCGGGAAGGACTCGAACGCCGTCCTCGACCTCCTCGCACGGTCGGACGTCGACCTCGAGAGCGAGGTCACGCTGTCCTTTCTCGATCACGGCAACCACTTCGAGTCGACCTGGGAGATGAAGGACACCCTCGAGGACCGCTACGGGGTCACCTTCGAGACGTACGAACCCGACTCGAGCTACGAGGAACTCGTCGCCGAACACGGCCCGCGCGTGAACCAGCGCAAGCCGGATCTGTGCTGTCAGACGCTCAAGTCGGCGCCGATGGAGCGGATGGTCGACGGCCACGACGGCTGGATCACCGGCTACCGGATGGACGAGGGACTCGACGACGGCGAGGGAGAGGGGAGCTACGACTGGCGAAAGAACCTCGACTTCTTCGAAGAGAAGGAGGAAGTCACCCGGATCAACCCGATCGTCCACTGGACGACCGAGGACGTCTGGGAGTACCACGAGCGCCGGGAGATTCCCTACAACGACCTCTACGACGAGGGGTTCGAGTGTCTCGGCTGCAAGCAGTGTACCCTCGACGGCGACCCGCTCTTTGCCTACGACAGCATCCGCCGGGTCGGCGACGGGACGGAACCGGAGGAGGCCGGCGACTGACGATGACGGTCGACAGACAGTCCCCGGACGAGATCGTGGACCGACTGCTCAGGAAGACCGACGACGACGAACTCGTCCTCTACCTGGACGAGGAGACCGAACTCCCGGTCTCGATCAGACGTCCGCTCCACCTCCCCAGCTCCGTCCAGGAGGGCGTCGAGGGCGGCAGCATCCGCTACTCGGTACTGGCAGACGACGGGGCGGTCGAGGAGTTGGATCTGCCCGCCAGCGAGGGCGTCATCGCCGCCGAGGAACTCGAGCCCGGCTCCTGGACCCGCTCGCGTCTCGAGTTCCACGAGCAACACGGCGAGGACGAGTTCGGCGACCTCGAGCGCTCCGACGAGGTCGTCGCGGTCGCCGACGCGTCGTAGTCGATCGCACCGCGTCGCGATCGATCGCGGACGTTCTTTCGATCCGCTTCGAACCGAGTAGCGACGGGCGTTTGCCCGTCAGTTCTTGATCGCGGTCACGATCAGCGAGAGCGCGATGAGCGCGAGCAGGCCGACTGCGATGGAGCTGTTGAAGAGGAAGGCGGTGGCGCTCTCGCCGGTCAGCAGCCAGCCGGTGACGAACCCGGACTCGGCGATGTCGCCGAGAATGACGCCCAGAACGAGGCTGACCAGCGGGTAATCGTAGACGACGAACAGCACGCCGAGCAGCCCGAACAGGAGCACGATGTAGAGGTCGACGGGCGCGTTCCGGACCGCGAAGCCACCGACGACCGCCAGCACCGCGACCGATGGAATGATATAGCGAATAGGAATATACGCCAGCTTGCCGAAGTACTGCGAGCCGGCGAGCCCGTAGATCAGAATCAGAACGTTGCCGACGAACAGCGAGAGGATCATCGCGTAGACGATGTCGCCCGAGGCGTCGAACAGGCCGGGACCGGGGTTGAGCCCGTGCAACGCGATCGCACCCAGCAGCGCCGCCGTCGCCCCGCTGCCGGGGATGCCGAGGGTGAGCGTCGGGATCAGGGCGCTACCCTGGGTAGCGTTGTTGCTCGAGTCCGCCGCGATGACGCCCTCGATGATCCCGGTGCCGAACCGGTCGGCCAGTTCGTCGTTCGCCCAGCGCTTGGCTTCGTTGTACGAGACGAAGTTCGCCACGTCGGCGCCGGCGCCGGGCAGCGAGCCGATGAACGTCCCGATGAGCGCGCCGCGGACGAACCCGACAGGCCGCGAGACGACCGCTCGAGCCGCGTCGTACACCTCCGAGACGCCGCGCTGGACGGTGTTGTCGCCGGTGACGACGGTCCCCCGGTAGGCCAGCCAGAACACCTCCGCCAGCACGAACAGCCCGATGAGGACGACGACGAAGTCGACGCCCTCGAGCAGCGCTGTCTGGCCGAACGTGGTGCGGGGCTGGGCGAGCTGCGGGTCGTTTCCGATCGTCCCGATCAGCAACCCGAACGCGCCGGCCAGCAGCGCCTTCGAGAGCGACGACCCCTTCGCCGCGGGGATGATCGTCAGGGCGAACACCGCGAGCAGAAACATCTCCGGGTTGCCGAAGTTGAGCGCGAAATCGGAGATCGGCGGAGCGAACACGAGCAGGAACGCCGCCGCGATCAGCCCCGCGAGTCCGGAGACGATCGCGGAAACCGCGAGCGCGTAGATCGCCCGGCCCTGCTTGGTGAGTTCGTACCCGTCCCAGCAGGTGACGATCGAGCCCGGTGCGCCGGGCGTGTTGATGAGGATCGCCGGGATCGAGCCGCCGTAGACGGCCCCGCCGTAGGCCGAGACCAGGAAGATCAACGCGACGGTCGGCTCGAACGGGATCGTCACGGGGGTAAAGAGGATGATCGTCATCGTCGCGGAGAACCCGGGAATCGCCCCGAAGACGATGCCGACCGCCGTCCCCAGCAGGATCGCGAACAGCACGTACGGGCTCGAGAGGATGCCGAGCGCGCCGTCGATCGCCGCGGGAAAGAGCGCTCCGAGCATAGTCATAGCGGAATCATCAGCCACTGGACGAACACGAGCCAGACGCCGATCGCGAAGCCGAGCGGGTATCCCGCGAGCGCGAGCGGGTTGCGCTCGCCGAACAGGTACAGCGTGGCCGCCAGGAAGGCGACCGTCGCGGCGAGAAAGCCGATCGGCTCGAGCGCGACGATGTAGCCGGCGGTCAGCACGATCAGCACCGCTGCGCTTCGAACGGTGAAGACGGCCTCCTCGTCGGCCTCGGGGTCGCTGTCGGGGTCGAACGCGGCCGCCGCGCTCTCGACGCCGCCGTCTCCGTCGTCGGGGCCGCTGTCGCCCAATTCGTCACTGGTGCCGACGGAGACGGCCTGGACCGCCACGGTCACGACCGCGAGCGCGATCGTCGTGTACAGCAGCGGCCCCGCGTACAGCATCGAGAGCTCGGGCAGCGCGCGCGTGTCCCAGTAGTAAAACAGGCAGAACGCCAGGACGAGCCCCGGGAACAGCAACTCGCCCGTGTCGACCTCGAGCGTTCGCGAGCCGGTACTCATCGTCACGGTCGGCGGCGTGATTCTCGTCATCGTCGTTATCGATCGTAGATGAAGTTCTCGACCACGTCGGCATACGTTTCCATGAACTGCGAGGTTTCCTCGACCTCGGCTGCGGTCTCGTCGGGGCCGCGGTACTCGAGGATGTCGTCGAGCCCGCCCTGGTTTTCAGCCTCGGCAAGGAACGCCTCGTCCTCGAAGACGGCGGCGTAGGTCTCGGCGAGGCGCTCGAAACGCTCGGGGTGGTTCTCCCGGAGTCCGCCGGGAACGACCACGAGCTTCCACTGGCCGAGTCCCTCCTCGACGAGCGGGACGTCCTCGAGGCCGAGGTCGGCGAACGACGGCGTGTCGGGCCACAGCTCCTGGGGCTCTGCGGTGTGCGAGCCCAGCGCGAGCACGTCGTCGACGTGGTCGGGGTTGAACGCCCACGGCTGGTTGACGCCCGCGTCGACGTCGCCCGCGAGGACGGCCTGGCGGACCTCCGATCCGCCCTCCATGTTGACGACCGTCAGGTCCAGATCGTAGGTCTCCTCGACGAGCAGCGCCGACAGCGCCGTGTTCCCGATGGCGGAGGTGATTCCGACGGTCGCGCCGTCCTCGCGGGCGTACTCGACGAACTCGACGAGGTCGTCGTACGGCCGATCGAGCGGCGCGAACCACATCGTCGGGTCCCAGTGGTGCGTGCCGAGGTAGTCGAACGACTCCATCCGGTAGGGCGCGTTCTGGAACAGCCACGTCGCCTGCATCTGTGGCATGTTCCACATCGCGACCGTGGTGCCGTCCGGGTCGGCGTTGTACAGCTCCTCGCCGCCGACCTGGGTCGAGCCGCCGGGGTAGTTCTCGACGACGAACTCGATGCCGAGCCGATCGGACCACGCCGGCGTCGTGATCCGCATCGCCCGGTCGGTCCCCCCGCCCTGGGCCCAGGGGACGACCGCCGTAACTCTCGCGTCGTCGAACCGTTCGGTGACGCCGAACGCTTCGGCGCCGTACGCCGCCGTTACCGAGAGTCCCGTGACGCCAGCCGCGAGAAACTCCCGTCTACCGAGGTCTGTGAGTGCCATTGTCTGGTGTGTCCGTCCCCTGGAACCGCCGCACCGACCCGATCGGGGACGCGGTCGGGTCGATTCTCGTCCGGTGACTACCGAATCGAACGCCGCCTCCGACGGGGCCGATGACCCGTCGGGACGGTCGTTCGTCGCTCCAAATGTTATTTCGTGTACGTGTACGGATAGTCCGGTTTGGGGGTTGGGGATTCTGCCTGCGTGTGCAGCGAAAGATCATGAAGGATACTCTCGCGGCAAGTCCGATCGGGATCCTCGAAGAAATGCACCGCACGCCCGCGACGTCGACCGCGAGCGACTCTACCTCGACCGTTCGATGCTCTCCTAGTCGACCAGCCGTTCGGCCCGCTCGAGGTCCTCGGGCGCGTTGATATTGATCCGTTCGTCCGGCAGTCGAACGGCGTCGACTCGTCTGCCCGCCCGCGCCAGCAGGCCCACGGCCTCGCTGAGTTCGTACTCGCCGCGGTCGGACGGCTGCGCGAGCGCGAGTGCGTGGAAGATTTCGGGGGGCAGGACGTAACAGCCGGTCGTCACCAGGCGAGAGGGCGGATCGTCGGGTTTCTCGACGATTCTCCTGACCTGGCCGTCCTCGACGTCGACCACGCCGGTTTCCCGGGCGGTCTCCGGATCGACCTCCTCGAGGAGCAGCGCACCCTCCGCGTCGGTGGATTCGACGCGCTCGAGGGCGGGCCCGATCCCGCCCCGAAAGACGTTGTCGCCGTTGAGGACGACGAACGGGCCGTCGACGTGCGGTTCCGCCAGCGAGACCGCGTGGCCGAGCCCTCGCTGCTCGCGCTGGTGGACGTAGCTGATCGGGACGCCCGCGTAGTCGTCGCCGTAGCGGTCGACGATCGCCTCCTTGCGGTAGCCGACGACGACGAGGAGTTCGTCGACCCCGGCCTCGAGCAGCGTCTCGAAGACGTGGGTCAGGATCGGTCGCCCGTCGACCTCGACGAGCCCCTTCGGTCTCTCGTCGGTCAGCGGACGCAGCCTCGTACCCTCGCCGGCCGCGGGGACGACTCCCTTCATGCGAACCCGTATCGCACTCCCGGGGCTAAAGCCTGGGCTTTCGTCCGACAGATTAGTTAGAAAAGAAGAAAGTATTTATTTCATTAGTTTTTGTATTGATTTGCAGTCGGCGGAGTCACCGACACCGCACCCCATGCATCTCGGCCGACTGCAACTCCCCCACCGTTTTGCTACTGGACGGTCGACTCGGCGAGGGCTCGAGACGTCGACCGAACGGACTGCGATTCGAGCCACGCCTCCGCGTCGAGGGCGGCCATGCTCCCGGTGCCCGCCGAGGTCACCGCCTGACGGTAGTCGGGATCCATTACGTCGCCCGCGCCGAAGACGCCCTCGGCGGCGGTTTCGGTCGTCATCCCCTCGAGCGTCTCCAGGTGCCCCGAGTCGGCGAGTTCGACCGGGGTGTCCTCGAGGAACTCCGTGTTGGGAACGTGGCCGACGCCGTAGAAGATCCCGCCGACGTCGACGGACTCTCGCTCGACCTCGGTCCCGGTCCCTGGCGCCGCGCTCGCCGCGAGCTTCTCGGTCGGGTGGCCGTCGGGATGGGAAACGAGCGTCGCGCCGGTGACTCCCTCCTCCCGGGAGCCGTGGATCTCGACTAGCTCCGCGTTCCAGCGGAAGGCGATCTTCTCGTGGTCGCGGGCCCGCCGTGCCATCACCTCGGAGGCGCGCAGTTCGTCGCGCCGGTGGACGACCGTCACCGAGTCGGCGAACTTCGCGAGGAACAGCGCCTCCTCCATCGCCGAGTCGCCCCCGCCGATCACGAGCACGTCGTCGCCGCGGTGGAAGGCGCCGTCGCAGGTCGCACACGTCGAGACGCCGTACCCCATCAGTTCGTCCTCGCCGTCGGCGCCGACCCAGCGGGCGCTGGCGCCGGTCGCGACGATCAGCGCGCGGGTCCGGACGACGTCGCCGTCCGCGAGCTCGAGCTCGAACGGGCGGTCCTCGAGCGTGGCGTCCTCGACGGTGCCGTGGCGAAAGTCGGCGCCGAACCGTTCGGCCTGTTCCTTCCCGCGCTGGATCAGCTCCATCCCGCCGACGCCCTCGGGAAAGCCGAGGTAGTTCTCGACGTCGGTGGTGAGGGTGAGCTGGCCGCCCGGTTCGGGGCCCTCGAGGACGAGGGGCTCGAGGTCGGCTCGCGCGGCGTAGACGGCGGCCGAGAGGCCGGCGACGCCGGAGCCGACGATCGCGACGTCGCGGACGTCCGCGTTCGTTCCCTCGCTCATTCGGTATATCTCTCGATCAGGCTGCGGAGTCGGTCGGCCGGCAGGGCGCCGGTGTGCTGTTCGACCTGCTCGCCGTCGGCGAACACGAGCAGCGTGGGGACGCCGCGGACGCCGTAGGCGGCGGCGAGTTGCTGGTTGCTGTCGACGTCGACTTTCGCGATCGTCGCGTCAGTTTCGGCAGCTAGCCCGTCGAGAACGGGCTCGAGCATCTGACAGGGGCCACACCAGTCGGCGTAGAAGTCCACGAGTACGACGTCGCGGTCGCTCACGATCGTCTCGAGGTCGTCCTCGCCGTCGACGTAGAGCGGTTCGTTCGTCGGTCGGTCCGCCGAGGGGCTGGTTGCATCGGTTGTCATCACGTCTTCGTACGGACCGGAGGCGCTTAAAGGTTTTGTAGGTAGTGTACAATACAGTATAACACAACTCCGGTCGATCTCCCCCTCTCGAGAGGTGTATCCCGAGTAAAGGCAATGGTCGGCAACAAAGCGTTGGTGTGGACTCGAGTCCTCAATCGTCATCTCTGTCGAAATTGCACATTCTATGCAAAGAATTACGGGCGACGAACCCGTATCACGACCCATGAACGAACGATCCGAGGCGGTTCGCGTCTGGCTGGTCGAGCGAACCTACTCCGACGACGAACAGAACCTCATCATCCTGGTGTACGCGACCCCCGACGGCGAGCGGTACTTCCGGAAGGAGCGGGCGCTCACGAGTTCGACCGACGACCGACCGACGACGGCCGCGGTGACCGTCGCCCCGTCGAACCTCGGCTCCGTGGACGATCCGGAGCTCCGGGAGCAGTACGCGACGGAGGCGAGCCGGATGGCCGAGACTCACGAACCGGACGACGCGATCTAGCGATAGCGACGTTCTCCGCTCACACCCGATCAATCGTGTGGATGGAACCGCTTGACCGCGCGGTCGACCGCCTCCGTCCGCCCGAGGAAGGTGACTCGGTCGCCGTCGCGCAGCACGTGATCGCCGGTCGGCACCTCGGTCGTTCCGTCGCCGTGGGTCACCAGCCCGACGAGACAGCCGTCGGGGATCTCGGCGTTGAGCTGGGCGATCGTCTTCCCCACGAGATCCGTCGCCGTCACCTCGATCTCCCGGACGTCGCCCGTTCGACCGAGTTCGTTCATCCACGCCGACAGCGACGGGCGCTCGAGGACGTTCTCGAGCGACCACGCGGTCGCCATCGAGAGGTCGATCGCGCGGACGCCGAGCGATTCGAACGCCTCGACGTTGCCGGGCTGGTTGACCCGCGAGGCGACCGTCTCGACGTCGAAGCTGGTCCGTGCGAGCTGGCAGGCCAGCAGGTTCGCGTCGTCGTCGGGCGTCGCCGCGACGACGTTTTTCGCCTCGTCGACTCCCGCCCGCTCGAGGACGTCGGCGTCGGTGCCGTCGCCCTCGAGGGCGCGCAGTCCCCGTTCGCGGACCCGTTCGACCGCGTCGGGATCCTCGTCGACGACGAGGACGTTCTCTCCGTCCTGTTCGAGCCGTTCCGCGAGGGAGAGGCCGACCCGTCCCCCGCCGATGAGTATCGTGCGCATTGGTGAAACACCGAGGTGGTTCGCGATCTGTCGCGCGAGGCCGGCCTGGAGGACGACCGTCGCGAAGATGATCAGGAAGACGGTGCCGGCGAGCAGCTGGGCCTCCTGTGGCTGGCCGAGCGTCTGGAGCTCGACGGCAAACAGCGTCGCGACGCTCGCGGGGATGATCCCGCGGGGACCGACGGCGCTGAGAAAGAGCCGTTCGTCCCGGGTGAACCGCTCGCCGGTCGTCGCCAGGTAGATCACCGCCGGCCGGAGCACGAGCGTGATCGCGACGACGACGGCGATCCCGGCGAGCCCGAGAGTCATGATATCGCCGAAGTCGATCAGCGCCGCCAGCGCGACGAAAATAAACGAGAGGACGACGACCGAGAGGTCGTCCAGGAAGTCGACGACGTCCTCGTGGTGAGGGAGATCGACGTTGCCGAGCGCGAAGCCGGCCATCGCCGCGGCGGCGATCCCGGTCTCGCTCGCGAGCAGCTCCGCGCCGCCGTAGGCGACGACGATCCCGGCGAGGACGACCAGCCGGGCGTGCAGCGGCGCGGTCCCGGGCGAGAGGTTGCCCCGGCTGAGAAACAGCCAGACGGCACCGGCGACGACGGCTCCGACGGCCAGCCCGACCGCCAGCCGGCCTCCGAACTCGACCAGGAGCCACAGTGGACCGCCGTTCCCGGCGATCAGTACCTCGAAGACGACGATCACCAGGATCGCGGCGGTGACGTCGTTGAGCACGCCCTCGCCCTCGAGGACGGCCGCGACGTGATCCCGGACGGTGACGACCTGGAGAATCGGACCGATCACCGTCGGCCCGGTCGCGATCAGCAGGGCCCCGACCAGCAGGCCGACCTCGAGGCTCGTCTCCAGAAAGACGACGACGGCGCCCGCGGTTCCCAGCCAGGTGATCGCTGCGCCGACCGTCGTGAGCCGCAGCAGGGCCGTCGGGCTCTCCCGGAGCTTCTCGAGGCGGAGGTGGTAGCCGCCCTCGAAGAGGATGATCGCGACGCTGACGCCGACCATCACGGGGAGTCCCTCGCCGAACGTCGCCTGCGAGACGAGGCCGAGCCCCTCTGGACCGATCGCGACGCCCGCGAGGATCAAAAATAGGACGCTCGGGATCCGGAGCCGGTCCGCGAGGACCCGGGAGGCGACCCCGAGCGCCAGTACGACCGCGACGACGCCGATCAGCGTCACGGAAGGGGACCCGCCCGTCGGTCGATTCGGACGGCGCGGCGATCGGTCGGTCGGTCAGTGTTCGTCGGTATCACTTTCCATTGGTCGCCGACGGGGTATCCGTTTCGCCGCCCCCGGCCGCGGCGAGGACCTGCGAGAGGATGATCGCGGCGACGGCGAACGACGACCCGACGAGCAGGACGACGCTGACCACGTCGAGCGCGCTCGCGCCCAGCCAGTTCGCGAGTTCGCTGAGCCCGATTCCGGCGCTGGCCAGCAGCATCATGACCCCGAAGTAGACGATCACGTCGTCCTCCTCGACGATCGCGGTCGCGGCAGACCCGATCCGGGCGCCGAGCGCGCTGCCGACAAGCAGCAGGGAGACGACCGCGAGGTCGACCCCGCCGGACATCCCGTAGGTGAAGGTACCGAACGCGCCCGAGAACAGCCCGGCGAACAGGCTCGTCCCGACGGCGGCGGTCAGGGGCGTCCCGATCAGGTAGTAGATCGCGGGCATCCGGATGAAGCCGCCGCCGACGCCGATCAGCCCCGAGACGAGCCCGACGCTTCCCCCGGAGCCGAGGATCGTCCACAGCGAGGCCCGTCCGCCGGAGGTCAACGAGAGCATCGGCGGCACCTCGTAGGACTGGATCTTCCGGGCGACCGGGGGGATCTCCTCGTCGCCGACCTCGTCGTCCTCGTCCTCGTCATCCTCGAGCCGATAGGCCCGCCGGAGGAACAGCGCGCCGATCCCCGCGAGCAAGACGACGTACGCGACGCCCGTGACGAGTTCGGCGATCCCGAGGGCCTCGAGGCCGAAGACGAGTCGGCTGCCGAGTTCGATCCCGATCGAGAGGACGACGAACAGGACGGCACCGAGTTTGTAATCGACCTGTCCGACGTCGTAGTGTTTCAACACCGCGATGACGGACGTGCCGAAGTAAAAGGCCAGCCCGCTGCCGATCGCGACGGGCGCGGGATAGCCCAGTATCAACAGGGTGGGCGTGATCAGGAACGACCCGCCCATCCCGAAGAAGCCGAACAGCACGCCGACTGCGAAGCCGAAGCTCACGAACAGGGCCAGCAGCGCCGGGGAGAGACCGAGTAGCTCCATCGATTACGTGCTCGCGTCCGTGACCCGTTCGATCAACGGCGATGCGATCCGCTCGAGGAGCCCGTAGCCGACGTAGAGGGCGACCGCCTGGAGGAAGACGACGCCGACGAGAGCCGTCGCCTGTGCGACGGGCGGGAGACTGGCGGACTCGATCATTCGTCTCGACCCCCGTTCGACGGCAGTTGTGTGTGCGTCATGGGTTTCTACTCACTACTCACTACCCGGGGGGAGTGTATAACGCTTTTGGGATTATAGAACAATATTACTGCAGAGAATCACACTGGTATCCAACGAGAATATTCGGATACGTTACGGGGATATAAGGGTTCGAGACCGACGGCTCGGTACCGCTCGAGCGACGCGGTCGGACGCGCTTTCGTGGACCCCGGCGGCCGGTAGTTCCAGTTCGTCCTCGGCGAGCGGGCCCTCCCGTCGTTCGTCGTTCCACCGACCCCTGGTATTGAATAACCCAAACAATATTATACCGTCGGCTCCGTACCACTGGTATGAAAGCGGTACTTGCAACGGATCTCTCGGCGGCCAGCGAGGCGACGATACGGAACGAGACCTGCCTCGAGTGTCTGGGCCGGATCGGGATCGAGGAGATTCATCTGGTGACCGTCGTCCCGTCGAACGTCCACTCGGGAATGCCCGGAATCGACTTCGAAAAGCGCCGAAAGCGGGCGATCCGACGGTACCGGGAGGTCATCGAGGACGCAGGATTCGACGTCGAGACCCACGTCGTCCGCGGCACGCCCCACCGCCGGATCATCGGCATCGCCAACACCATCGGCGCGAGCCTCACGATCGTCGGCTCGCGCGGGAAGAGTCCGCTCGAGAACCGCGTCGTGGGGTCGACGGCGCGCAACCTCGCCCGGACGACCGAGACGCCGCTGCTAGTAAACCGGATCGAACGCGCCGTCGACGACCCCGAGGTCGTCCGCCAGCACCTCTTCCGGCGGATGCTGTACGCGACGGACTTCTCCGAGAACGCCGACCGGGCGTTCGAGGCGTTCTCGTACCTGCGACACGCCACCCGGGAGGCGACGCTCGTCCACGTCGCGACCCCGAAGGATCCCGACCTGCCGGAGGGTGACGACCCCGAGAAGCAGCTGGGGGAGCTGGCAGCTCAGCTCGAGGACTGGGGGATCGACGTCGAGATCGTCGTCAGGCAGGGCGACCCCGCCGAGGAGATCCTCGCCACGGAGGCCGAGGTCAACCCGACGACGGTGCTGGTCGGCTCGCGGGGACACAGCCGCCTCCGCCGCCTGCTGCTGGGCAGCGTCTCCGAGGAGCTCGTCGCTCGAGCGACCGGGAACGTGTTGCTCGTTCCTCCGTCATAGTCTAACTCGGATGGATGGAACGAACGAAGCGAGTCAACGCCCGTTGTTATCCTCGCTCTGGCGAGACGACCGAGTCATTCCGTCGTTCGATCGGTAGATAATTATCGGCTGTCCCTCTGCCCGCTCGTATGGAAGCTGTCGACATCTGCTGTTCATCCGAATGGGCCAACATTGGTAATACGTGGGTCTCAACGCCACATGACCCGAGAGCAGTAGCAAGGCGGATCAACAGTACCGAGACCATGGCAGAACTCTCGAGTGTTGTTAGTGATCTTCCCCCTCCGTTTGCACTAATAACCAAGCACGACTCACACGTCTACTGCGCGACCGATCACCTTCGGTCGATTCCGCTCTACTATCGAATCGAAGACGATCAAGTCTGGGTCGGGAACAACGTTCACGAACTCCAAACTGACTGTTCAACTCCTGTCCCATCATTTCGGAGTCAGACTGAATTTCTGTCTACCGGATACGTTCATGAGGATAGGACACTTTATCCCGAATTCAATCAGGTTTGTGCAAGCGAACTGCTCGCGATCGATCCGAGTACGGGTTCAGTTACATCGACAACAACCGACGAATATCTGGTCGACCCAGTCTCACGATCAGATGGGGAACTCCGAAATAAACTGATCTCCACTCTCGATTCGGTTACTAAACGGCTAATTCAGAACGCTGACGGCCGACAGCTCGTTGTTCCGCTCAGTGGCGGCTACGACTCTCGGCTCATACTTCTCTTGTTAATTAAACACGGATACGAGAATATCCTCACGTACTCACATGGCCAAGCCGGAAATGCAGAAACCGAAACCGCACGAACGGTTGCAAAAAACCTCGGTGTCGATTGGATCAACGTAACTTATCGTCCCGAACACTGGCGGGCGCTAGTTCGGAGCGACGAGTACGATAGATACCTTGAGACAGCGTTCAACGGTGACCGGTTGCCCGGTATCGTCCATATGAACTGGCTCGCCGTTAAGGGACTTACCGATCGTGGTCTAGTAGAAGATGATTGTCTCTTTCTTCCTGGCCATACCGCGGCAACGATGGCTGAGCACCTACCGGCCGAATACGAGGCCGAGACGGCGATCGGATGCGACCGCGTCATCGAAGATCTCTTCGAAATGAACTTTTGGTTATGGGATTTCGAAACCGAACTGGCTGAGACGTGCAAAGCGTGGCTCCGCGATCAGCTTTCGATCGAGAACGAACAGCTATCTCCGACTGCCGCAGCGACGGTCTACGAGCGATGGGAGTGGCTTGAGAGAGAATCGAAGTGGATCCACGCCGATCTGGATATCTACCGCTACTTTGACGTCGGTTATCGCGTCCCGCTTTGGGATCGCGAGTTCTTCGAGTTCTGGCAGACGGTGCCGATGGAACACCGAATCGACAAACGTCTGCTTACGTCGTACACTGACGAACTGTACGCTCGTTACGGTGATGTCGATGAATCGAAGGTCGGAGCCACGGAACGTGATTCGGTCGTTCGACAGGGTTATTACGCACTTCGAGATAGTCCGCTGTTCAAATTGATACGGCCGGTAAACAGCTATCTCCGCTATCGAAAAGATCCATCAGGGTGGCCAGCAGTCCTTCCAGAGGAGGTCTTCTCAACAATTTATACCGGTAACGAGAACAGACACTCGTTTTTTGCACTCGAAATGCTCAACTTACTTGACTTCAAGCGCGGTGAGCCAACATTGGTGCCTACAGACGGGACACTAACGTCTGCATTCGTCGAACGAAGTCGCTTCGTCGGCAATTCACTCGAAAGCCGAAAGTAGTGGATGTGGATTCGTGGTAAGTTGCCCGTCAGGGAAGTGCCGTCCGGAGACGCATAAGTACTGACCCCGGGAGTACCCGACTGAGCGCGGTCAGTGTCGGGTAGTTGGCGAGGCTCTGAGCGATGTACTTGAACCGCTTCGCCGAACCGGCGCGGGCGTACTTATCGGCGATCGAACTGTATCGATAAGCGGTAACCTGACGGCGGGTGATCCAATCGAGCGTCGCAAGTTTAGCCGCATGTTTGGTTTCGATCCGATCGATCGCACGGACGTAGCGCTTCGGCTCACTCGTCATCTGCTCGCCGGGATCGGCGTGAGCCGTCCACTCGACGGTGTACTTTTTATCGACGCCAACGATCGTTTCCTGACAGAGCCGAATCCAGAGTTCCCAGTCCTGCAGTGCCGGCATCTCGGGGTCGAAGCCACCAGCCCTATCAAACACCCCGGCAGAGACCGCAACGCTCGATGTCGTGCCAATATAGTTTCGAAGTAGAATTCGCTCGGCGAGATCCCCTCTCTCATTGGCGTCAATTCGATACAGTTCGGTGCCGTTCTCGTCGACTGCGATCCGACCGGAGTAGACCAGATCGACTTCGGGCCGTCGATCGAAAACTTCGAGTTGACCTTCGACCTTCTGTGGTCGCCATCGATCGTCGTCGTCTAGAAACATATAAATATCTCCGGTCGCGGCCGCAGCACCGATGTTTCGGGCCCGTCCAGCACCGCCCGAACTGGAGCACTCTATGTAGTTGTATTCGAACGTTCCCGTCGGAAGGCGGTCGATGGTGTCCTTGTAGGTGATGTCAGAGCCGTCGTTGACAATAATGATCTCCGTCGGTGTCACCGTTTGTTCTGCGACGCTCTGGATGGCACCCAATAGTCGCACAGGACGGTTATGGGTCGGGATAATAACGGATATTTCTGGGCGACCGGTATCCGACATACTATAACTGGGCCTATTCGACGACAAATACCTGCCGTCTTGAACAGAGACCGTCTACTCAAGCGGTTCTCGAATCAGTTTACTGTCGTGTGATTCGCCGTTCGATGATGCGCCCTGCGAGGAGGTGAAGTTTGTAGATATACGCCAACAGATAGAATGCGAGTAGCGTTGATACCGAGTGCGATCCCGTAAGGCGCTTTCGGAAGTTCCCCGGGTGTGGTGGTAGAACGTTTCTGGGATCGGTGATTGGTCTGGCGTCGCTGTACTCGGAATATTTGGTAGAGAGTTGCTCGTGGCCGCGACCGACGCGGAGCGCTTTCGATCGAAGGGCACTGACGGTCTTTCGAGCGGGATGGTACATCGTGAGTTCGCCGGCGAAATACTGTGTGTATCCCGCCGCCGCGACCCGCTGACCGAATTCAAGGTCCCCGCTCGAGATCAGGTTCGAATCGAAGCTGCCGACGTCGCTGAGTACCGCACGACGAACGGCCAGACAACAGGTCGGCGCGAAGTTTCGCTCCGTCACGTAGTGTTCGATGGCAAATCCAGTCGCAACGTTGTATTTCCCGATAATGGTCTCGCTGCCTTCGATGTACAATTTGACATCACAGCCGACATAGTCGACCGCCCGTCGCTCAAAGAGCGCGAGCAACTCTTCAACCCACGTCGCCGGAACCGTCATATCGGCATCAACGAACGCCAGAATCTCCCCGGAAGCGTACTCTATTCCGGTGTTTCTGGCTGCGTACGAACTCTGGACGTCGGTTTCGTCGACAACAATCGTGTTTTTAGTATCGGCCGCTATTTCGGCTGCTATCTGTCGGGTTTCGTCCGTTGAGTCGTTGTCGACAACGATGATCTCGTAGCCGTCAACCGAGCACGTCTGCTTTCGAAGGGATCTGAGCGTGTTCGAGATACCGTCCGGATCGTTGTACACCGGAATAATGATCGAGAGCGAAACGGACACAGACAGCAATTGCCGTGTAACGACTCTTAAGATTAGCTATCCGACTCGAGGGTCGGCGATCGACACCGGCAGTCCACGTACTGTGGAAGCCATTCGAACAACGGGGAAGATCAACCGTCCATCGATCGAATCCGCTTCGCGGTCCGTACTCGAGCGCCGATATATGCTAGGCTGCACTCGAACTTCGGAGAGCGGTCGGTAGCGAACAGCATCGCGAGTGCAACGAACAGTGCCCGATTCTCTGAAATATCTCCCGTGAGGCTCGCATTGAGAAGCATGTAGCCGACAAACGCGATTGCTAAGAGACCTGACGGGCTGATTTCCGTTTCGAATGTTATGAACTGGAAGAGCGCAATACCGAACGGAAGGATGAGCAAGATGATGCCAACGAGTCCTGCTTCGGCTCCGACCTCGAGGAAGAGGTTATGGGGCCAGTATGGATGTCGGCCCACGTCTCCCACGATCGAGTAGCTGCCAATACCATGGCCGAACAGCGGTGCGTTACTCCATGACTCGATGGCCACCCAGTACAGGTCCAGCCGCGTCGCGGCACTGCCGTCCTGTAAGGTAAGTAAGGTGGTGAACCGCTCGATCGTCCGCGCACCGATGACGACTGCCAGCACGGCAAGCCCGAGGACGCTAATACTTGCGCCGGTGACGATACTTCGCCAGCCGAGTGATCGACCGGTCTGGTGAAACCGTACGGCAACGATTCCGGTGGCCATCATGACCGCTGCAATCAGTGGACCACGGCCGCCAGTCAGAAACATCGCAACAAGAAGCACGGCTGCGAGTCCGGCAAATCGAAGCCTTCGCCGCTGGGTCTCGGCGACTGTCGCGAACAACACGGCCGTGAGAGCGCCGACGCCGAGAACCCGGGAATAAATTAGATAGTTGACTCCCATGAGTTGCGATAAACTATGATTAAACCCACGCGCGTAGAACGTGACAAGCGCGATTAGGAGAGCAAGACCGAGCACATACTTGAAAATCCGCAAAACTCGATGCTTTCCGTTCTGGTCCGTTGCGATGATTATTGTTGCAGCGAATAGTAACGGCGTAACGGTGAGCAGACGTGTTGCCTTGTAGAGTGCGTATTCGCTCGCGGGGGACCAGAGAATCGTTACCGAGTAATAGAGACAGAACGCACCAAACACGATACTCGCGATACCTGTCGCCCGAGGTAAGTGAAGACCGTCATAGAGCCGATACAGGACGTACAACGAGAGAAGCGCAAGAAGCGCGTAGTGAGGATTCGGAAGGGGTCCAAGGATTGGCTCGAAAAATACCGTATGTGAATAGACCGACGAGTACAGAAGGAGAACGACGAGGAGTTCAACCCGAAATATTCGGGAGGAAACGTCTTCGAAGTGTACCGCCGAGGTGAGAGAACGCCACGGGTATATCATTCGATGGTTCTCAAACCCGATCTGTCTTCAAACTCACGAACTTTCGAGCCTTCGAAGCTGTTTCTTCGAGCGTGGTATCAGTATCGAACTCGACAACGTCCACCGACGAGTCCTCGAGGACCGATTTGAGCAATCGCCTACACCGTTCGGCACGTTTCAGGTACCGATCGAATTCATCCTCCGACAGGTGGGTGTACTGACCTGGTCGCCCCTTCTCTCGATCACCCATCCGACGCTTGCAGATCTCGACCGGGCTGCGGGTGAATATACAGTAATCCGGAAGTGGGACCACATTGAGATAGGTCTGGATGTCCTCCTCGGAGAGAGAGTGCTTCGGTCTTGGGGGGCAAAACAAGGAGCTCGCGTAGTGGACAAATCCCTCGTCAAAGAGTATCGTCTCGTCAGATCGAAGGTATTCTTGTGCCGCCTGGTACTGTGCTACCGTCAGGCCGTACTTTTTCATCATCCATTGCTTCCGTCCCGGATCAGTAGTGTATTCGTGGACTAGTCTGCTTATTAATCCATGAATATCTGGATATGATGCCTCGAATCGCGATTGTAGTTCGTCACCCCACGCACTGTTTTGGGTAATGTACCGCATTACCCGTGACGGAAGAACCGTGCCAATCGGGCCGAAATGATCTTTCAGGTTTGCCCGAAAAAAACACCGATAATAGGCCATTCGATTGTCGTAGATGGTTATCTGACGTTCGGCCGCGCTCTTCCGTATGAACCGCGAGAGAGTAGACTTTCCACTCCCGGGAAGGCCGACCAGTTCAATCCGAGAGTCCATTTATGTGCGAGAAGGGTTCGAATCGGAGTCTCATCAATTCATCCATTTCCTGCTATCTTCTTTACTTGTGCCGTATCGATGACATCGGTGTAGATTCCGAGCCCGCCGTAGATCGAGACGCCAAGCGCAACGGTAACCAAGAGGGTTCCAACTCCAGAAACCATCGTTGAGAGTCCGTAGACGACGGCACCCATAAGGAGTGCAAGCGGAACGATCCTCGTAGTGACACCGAGCAGCTCCGGGAGGGGAATTGAAAGCAATCGAGACATTACGTATACGTTGCCGACAGCGTACGTCCCATAAGTGATGACCGTCGGGATTGCTGCTCCGAGAACACCGATCTGCGGGATCAACAAGACCCCGAGGATCGCGTTCGCTACCGCCATAGTTCCCTTCAGTGTCGCCCGAAACTTTGCTTTCCCCAGGTAATCGAGACCGCTTCCGGTGACGTTGGTGGTTGCTGACCAGAACATGTAGACTGCAAGAACTTGGATAACCGGGACTGCGCCCATATATTCGCTTCCAACCAGGTGGCGAACTGTCGGCCCGGCAACAACTATTAACCCGACCATCGCAGGAATGTAAAAAACCAGGACGGACTCGATCGCCTGCTTGTACAATTGGGCGGCTTTCTCGGTGTTTCCCGCAGTGTACTGTTCCGAGTAGTGTGGCGAGATCGAAAACCCGAGTGCCTTAGATGCATCAGTAGCAAAGCTAACAATTTGCTTTCCGATCGTGTAGTAGCCGACAGCGACCGGAGTAAGGAAGAATCCAATCAGGAGAATATCGACGCGCTTCATTAGAATGTCACCGCTGTCAGTTACCGTCAGAGGGAGACTATATTCGAGAATCCGTCTACGGAGTCCCGCCTCAATCGGTTCGGCAGTGTACTCTCGGAGCACCGAGTAGAGCAGCACTATTCCGACGAGCGATGCGGCCGCCAATCCCGCAACGTAGCCGGCGAATGCACCTATTACCTCGTATCCGAGTAGAACGAATACGACTGCGAACCCAAATTTAAAAATTGTGTTAATACCAATCAACGTAGATCCTTTCGACACTTGGCGGAACGCCTGCAGCGCCCGTCGAGAGAGTTCCATCGTACTTTCGAAGATGATATACAGAACACCAATAAAAATAAGCAATTCGAGACCCGGTTCATCAAATATTTGTGCGATTTCTTCGCGAAAAACGACGAGTACAGTGACACTGACCGTCACTGTTATGGTATTTACCACCACACCTGTTGTAATTATGTGTGGTATTTGGCCCGGATCCTTTTTATCGTACTCCGTGATAAATTTCGCAATCGATCTTGGAATACCAAGGCTACTGAACAGTACGACGATCGAGCAGAGATAGACGGTCAGATGAAGCAATCCGTACTGTCCCGCAGTCAGTAGTCTAGCGAGGACGATGATGAGAAGTCCACCGAGCAGTGTTTTCAGTACTTGAAATGCAAGTTCAAATTTGAACCCTGAAATAATGTCCGTTTCTACCTTCATAAGCTGTTTAAATAATCTATTTTATAGATGAGTCGGTAGCGAGGCTGCTTTATGAGCCTCACTATCCTATTATTATCAAGCTACGCATCTTACTCCCGCTCAGTTGCCATTACTATAAAAAAGGACCGTACTCTTGAACGGTTCGAAACGCAATTGATCCGTCCTCGGATCGGAGTTCGTATAAGCGTGAAAAGCTTCTACCCGACACAACCACACTCTCACCCTGCTGCTTTCGTGTAGGTTCGTTCAAACGCCCGTTTTGTTCTTCCGTAGTAGAGTAGTGTACACGAATTTACGAACGAACTTCGGTGCGATCCGAATCGGGATTCGGAGAATGAGATTTAGTACAAACCGAGCGGGTCTGATGTGTCCGTTTTTTAGAAACCGATGTTGAATGTGGTATTCGGTCATTGCATATCCTAGTCCCCCTCGCCGATCGTACAACCCTGCTCCTGCCCGGGCCTTCACTAATACGTCAGGTATGTTCGCCAACGTATAGCCGGAATTCAACAGCCGCATCCAAAGTTCGTAGTCTTGCATCGACTTCCAGTCGTCGTATCCGCCAACCGCGAGAACTGTACTTTTTCGAAACATGACGGTTGGATGATTCAGTGGGTTTCGGTACGATGCGTGTGTAGCTATCTCGGCAGGATCGGTTGGAACTGATCGAACCGTCTCTATCTCTGATGGATCATCGGCGAACTCGGCGATATATCCACCGAGTACATCGATGTCAGGATTACTAGTCATGAAGTCAACCTGTTTCTCGAATCGTTCGGGAACAGCAATATCATCAGCGTCCATCCGGGCGACCAATTCGTAAGAACACTTCTGGAGCCCGGCTTGCAGTGCTCGTCCGAGCCCTTGATTCTCGCTCAACGAAACGATAGTGATTATCTCCGGATGCTTTCTTTCCCACTCTTCGACCGTCTCTGTAAGGGTCGTACCGATCGGGCCGTCAGTTACGACGACTACCTCGTCAGGCTGCCGAGTCTGCCAGAATATGCTTTCGAACGCAGTGTCGACGTGCTCTGGTTGATCACCCGCGTATAGAGATATCAGAACTGAGATCTTCGGATTTTTTTCTTCAATTGGTAGATCGTTATTAGACATAATACACCTTGTAATGGACAAAATAAAAGCACTTCTTGCTGGACTTTCCGATACTGCTCATTAGCTTACGGCTACAATAACGAAAATCAGCTTATTAGAATTTCTAAATCGAATTCGCCGTCGCCACCTTCCGCTTTCGGGCCGTAACTCTCTCGATTCGAATCTGGCCGTCTCAGTTCGTGGAGCGGGGCCATCAGGTTGAGTTCGATCACCTGTCAAAAATCAAGTAACCGATCGTGGCGGTCGCGAGCACCGCGCCGACGGACCAGTCGAACATGGTGTAGGACTCGAAGAACTGGTGGATCGCCCAGCCGACGGCGAGCGCGAGCATCGCGACGTCGACGTCCCGGTAGTCGATCGTGCGCGCGACGATGCTGCCGACGACGAGCCCGACGTAGGCGAGCCCGCCGACGAGGCCGGTCTGGATCACCACCGAGAGGTAGGAGTTGTGCGGCGTCGGCGCCCCCTCTCCCGGGAGGTAGGGCTCGATAACGGTGCTGGCGGGCCCGCTGCCGTGTCCGAACGGCAGGGGACCGTCGGCGATCGCGTTCAGGCTCGCGGCCCAGAGTTCGAACCGACCCGACGCGGAGACGCCGACGAGCCCGAGCGCCATCGCGGCGAGCCCGCTGAACACGCCGAGCGCGGTCACGGCGACCGCGACCGGAACGGCCGTTCGACCGGCGACCGCGTAGGCGCCGTAGATCGCCGTCGCGACCGCCGCTGCGACCATCGCCGCTCGAGCGTTCGAGAGGACGACTCCGAGTCCGCAGACGACTGCGAGGACCGCGGCGACGGCCGTCCCGATCGGTCGCCGAGCGACGGCGGAGCGGTGGAGTTCGACGACGGCGCCGACGAAGCCGGCGAACGACAGCAGGCCCAGTCCGTTCGGGTTGGGGAAGATCGACTGCAGCGTCAGAACGTCGGGATCGAACCCGGGAACGCTCGGCGAGGAGGCGGTGTACCGTCCGACCTCGAAGATCCACAGCGTGTAGTCGCCGACGGCGTACGTCGCCACTCCGAGCGCCACGACGGCGGCGGCGAGCCCGGAGAGCACCCGGAGGAACACCCGCCCGGGAACGAGCTGTGGGATCACGAAGAGGCTGCTCCCCATGATCACCGCGGCCCACACCGGCCACCGCGACTGCGAACTCGAGGGAACGAACGCCAGCGTGTGCGCGAGGTAGATCCCGACCAGCACCGCAAAACAGCCGACTGCGGCCCACTGGCCGGCCGTGTACCGCCTGGCGTCGGTGACGACGAGAAAGTACGACAGCGTGAGGACGAACGCGAGGACGACCGCGAGCACTCGGCTCGGACCGAACCCGAACCCCGGCGAACTGGTCTGGTAGAGCAGGCCGACGATGACGAACGCGATTCCGAGCACGGAGAAGATCGCGGCCTGCTGGTGTTCCCGCTTTCCGTAGGTGGCCACGGCGAGTCGCGTCCCGAGGATCCAGCCGAGAACGATCGCGGCGACCGAGAGCTGCCACGCCAGGACGGCCCCGGTCGTGTGCGCGACCAGAACGAGGAGCAAGTAGAGCCCGAACAGTCCGTACATCGCGCCGTTTGCGATCCGGTCGGCGTCCAGCCCTCGGACGAGAGACGTCGCCGCGTCTCGTTCAGCGGTGCTCACTACGTGACAGATTCGAAGTTAGCAATAAATATCTACCTTGTTCGAGCGAGCGGGACCGCGGTCCCGAGGGTGCGCCGGAACCGGATCGAGAGGGGTGAAACTCTCCGAAGTGGGACGCAGCGATCGTCTCTC